>JBBKXO010000064.1:0-4719 GCA_037969525.1 Burkholderiales bacterium
GTGTAGGCGGTCGCTGCCGGAATAATCCGCAAGCCGGCGCCTTCGAAAGCAAGTCGTGCGCGCGGCATGTGCCAGGCGTGGGTGACCAGATATATGGTGCGAATGTTCTCAGTCGCGAGTATCCGGTAACTCAGGCGGGCGTTTTCCAGCGTATTCCCGGAACTGTCTTCGGCCCAGCGCACTGGCACCATGAACTCGCGCTCGAGCACCCGACGCATGGCTAGTGCCTCGGGGACCGCGCTGCCTTCGGGGCTGCCGCCGCTGACCAAGATGGGGAGTCCGGTGCGGCGATGCAGATGGGCAGCGTAGCGTAGCCGCACCAGCGTGGATCCGCTTACAGTCTCACCGCCGTATTCAGGTGCCTGCGGGTACTTGCCGCCACCCAGTATGACGATAGCTTGGGCAGTACCTACGGTTTCAGTGGCGGTGGGCGTGCCTTCCCAGTGAAGCAGCAGGAAGTGCGCTGTGACCGGCGTTGAACAGACATAAAGCCCGGCCAATCCGCCGATCAAGAGTGCGCGGCCGAGGCGCGGATATCGCCCGTGCAGCACCAGTCCGCCGACCATCAGGACGATCAGCAGTCCCGGCGGGATTAATAATGCAGCCAAGGCATTGGTCAGTTGCCACGAAAACATTTTTATAACTAATTGTTTTTAAACGGGTAAATGGTCTTAATCTGTTTTTCGCGACGCTGGATCCGCTAGCTGCGCAGTTTGACACATCCGCTTGATTTCCCATAGAATTCGCGGTTTCCCTGAATCAAGACGAGCGCGCAGGATCAAGCATGAAAACCTATTCCGCAAAACCGCACGAAATCACCCGCGACTGGTTCGTGGTCGATGCCTCCGACAAAGTGCTGGGCAGGCTCGCCGCAGGAATCGCACATCGCCTGCGTGGCAAACACAAGCCCGAATTTACCCGTCACATCGACACCGGCGATTTTATCGTTGTGGTCAATGTCGACAAGCTGCGTGTGACCGGTAACAAGGCCAAGGACAAGCTCTACAACCGCCACAGCGGTTATCCAGGCGGCCTGTACACCACGAACTTTGAAAAAATGCAGGCCAAATTTCCGACGCGAGTGCTGGAAAAAGCGGTGAAGGGCATGTTGCCCAAGGGCCCGCTCGGATACGCAATGCTGAAAAAACTGAAGGCGTACGCCGGCACCGATCATCCGCATACTGCGCAACAGCCCAAGACTCTCGAAATCTAGGATTAACAGACCATGGCAGTTCAAAAAAACTACGGCACCGGACGGCGCAAAAGCGCAGTGGCCCGCGTGTATCTGCAGCCCGGCAAAGGCAGCATTGTCGTTAACGGCAAACCGGTCGACGAATTCTTTTCGCGGGAGACGGGCCGCATGATCGTGCGCCAACCGCTCGCCCTGCTCGAGAAACTGGAAAGCTTCGACATCAAGGTTAACGTGACTGGTGGCGGTGAATCAGGTCAGGCCGGCGCAGTGCGCCACGGTATTTCCCGGGCTCTGGTCGATTATGATCTCGCACTGAAACCGGCATTGCGCAAGGCTGGGCTCGTGACGCGCGATGCGCGCGAAGTCGAGCGTAAAAAAGTCGGTTTGCGCAAGGCGCGGCGGCGTAAACAGTTCTCCAAGCGTTAACGCAGTATTTTGGCAGAACAGATGTTCAAACAAAGCCGCCCTTGGGCGGCTTTGTCGTCTCTGGGGGAGTGTCGTCGTAAACCGACAGTCAACGGCGCAGGGAAGGCGGTTAAGGTATGACTAAAAAGACCATCAAGGTGGGAATCGTCGGCGGCACCGGTTACACCGGTGTTGAACTGCTGCGGTTACTCGCGCAACACCCACATTGTGAATTGCGGGCGATCACTTCGCGCAAGGAAGCCGGCATGCCCGTGGCGGACATGTTTCCGAATTTGCGTGGCCGAGTGGACCTGCAATTCAGTGAACCCGCTGCGGCAGGACTGGATCAGTGCGACGTGGTGTTTTTCGCGACGCCCAACGGCGTGGCGATGCAGGAAGCACGCGCGTTGGTCGCCGCTGGCGTGCGCATCATCGACCTGGCAGCCGACTTCCGCATCCGCGATGTGGCGGTCTGGGAGCAGTGGTACAAAATGAAACACGCCTGTCCGGAGCTCGTTGCCGAGGCAGTGTATGCACTGCCCGAGATCAATCGCGAGCAGGTCAAAAAAGCGCGGGTCATCGCCAATCCCGGGTGTTATCCGACTGCGGTGCAACTGGGTTATCTGCCGTTGATCGAAGCGGGCTGCGTAGATCTTGAGTATCTGATCGCCGATGCCAAATCCGGCGTGTCGGGTGCAGGCCGCAAAGCAGAAACACACATTCTGCATGCCGAGGCCTCCGACAACTTCAAGGCTTATGGTGTGGCCGGACATCGTCACCATCCGGAAATTGCGCAGGGACTGGCACATGCTGCAGGACGACCGGTCAAGCTGGTGTTCGTGCCGCATTTGGTGCCGATGATTCGTGGCATCCACGCCACGCTGTATGCGAAACTGACCAGAAAGGTCGATTTGCAGGCGTTATTTGAAAAACGCTACGCCACGGAAGCATTCGTCGATGTAATGCCTGCCGGCAGCCACCCCGAAACGCGATCGGTGCGCGGGGCGAATCATTGCCGGATTGCTGTGCACCAGCCGCAGGGCGGCGACATCGTAGTTGTACTGTCGGTCATCGACAACCTGGTTAAGGGTGCCGCCGGGCAGGCCGTGCAGAACATGAACATCATGTTTGGCTGCGCTGAAGATGCCGGGCTGACCCAGATCGCGCTGCTGCCTTGATCGCATGAGCCGTTTCTTAAAATCCTTCGTGCGCCGGTTTGGCATTGATGCGCCGCGGCTCTCGGTGCGTCCGCACATGCCGTGGTACTGGCGGTGGATTGGCATTGGCGTAGCGGCGGCGGTGGTCGCTGGGGTGGCCTGGATTACCTATGATTTCGGACTGATGTATGCCGGATTTCGAAAAACAGAGGCAGCACATTTGCGCGCGGAACTGGATGAAACTGTGCAGCGACAGCGCGCCGAACTTGCGCAACTCAACGCCAGGACGGCGATGGCCGAACGCCAATTGCAGATCGAGCGCGCGACCTATGGCGACCTTGCGCGACAGATCAAGGCATTGTCACAGGAGAATTCTGCGCTGAAGGAAGATCTGGCGTTTTTCCAGTCACTCACGGCGACCAGTAAAACAGGCGCCATCAGCGTCAACCGTTTTCGCCTGATGCCGGAAACGGTGCCTGGGGAATACAGCTATCAGTTGTTGCTGGTACAGACCGGTGAGCGGGCCAAGGAATTCACCGGCCGCCTGCAGTTCGTGTTGAATCTGCAGCAAGATGGACGTAAAGTGGTACTGATGTTGCCTCCGGAATCCGGGTCGGCGGCCAATGCTAAGGATTACCGGGTCAGTTTCAAGATATTCCAGCGCGTGGAGGGGATGTTCCGGATTGCGCCAGACGCAGTTGTAAAAGGCCTCCAAGTGCGCGTTTTTGAAGGCGATGCCACCGTACCCAAGCTGACGCATAACGTAACTATTTCATAGTAGGAGATCATCATGTTCGGTAAAAAGCCCAGCAAACCCCAAAATCGCATTGACTGCCTGATCGGGGCCGGCACGGTCATCGAAGGTGACCTGACATTTGATGGCGGATTGCGCGTTGATGGCCGCGTGCATGGCGCCGTGATTTCGGTGGAAGGCAAGCCTGGAACGCTGGTGTTGTCAGAAGAAGCCCGTATCGAGGGTGAAATCCGTGTATCTCACGTGGTTATTAATGGCACGGTGGTCGGTCCGGTGCATGCCGCCGATTACGTCGAACTCCAGAGCAAGGCAAATGTCACAGGAGATGTGTATTACAAGACGCTGGAGATGCAGCTGGGTGCGGTGGTGCAGGGACGGCTGGTTTTCCAGGACGACGTGAAGGCTGAAAAAATCGTCAAATTCAAGCCTGCGGTCGCGGAGTGACCGCAGAGGCATGGCGAGAGGGCTATAATGGGCTTTGCTAAGCAAGTCTGAATCAGGAGCATGCCATGAATGCAGTCACTGAAGTTCTGCCGGATCCACTGGTGTTCACCGAGAATGCTGCAGCAAAAGTGCGGCAGTTGATCGAGGAAGAAGGCAACGCCGATCTCAAATTGCGCGTTTTTGTTACGGGCGGCGGATGTTCCGGCTTCCAGTACGGATTTACGTTTGATGAGGCCGTGAATGAAGACGACACCTCTTTGCAAAAAGGCGGTGTCACGCTGTTGGTTGATCCGATGAGCCTGCAATATTTGACCGGCGCCGAGATCGATTATCAGGAAAATGTCGAAGGTGCCCAGTTTGTCATCAAGAATCCGAACGCCAGTTCCACATGTGGTTGCGGTTCATCGTTTTCGGCGTAATCCGGTATCTCAGCCATACAGTCAAACGGGGGCGTAAGCCCCCGTTTTGATTGGGGCTCCCATCTGAAGTACTACGCTGGATAGATGGATCCCAGTACGCGTAGGCCCCGCGCGCCGGGGACTTGTGGCAGATTTCCGGCTTTGCCGTCCCGCGTGCGCGCGGCAAGCCAGGCGAAAGCTGTGGCCTCCACACTTTCCGCGGCCATTCCCAGTTCATCGGTCGTTGCGACACGGCAGCGCGGCTGTAGTGTGGCAATGCGTTCACGCAGCGCCCGATTGCGGGCGCCACCGCCACACAGATAAATTTCTTCGGCACCTGCGCAATAGGCATCCAGTGCGTTTGCAATG
>JBBKXO010000065.1:0-3706 GCA_037969525.1 Burkholderiales bacterium
ATTTCTGCCCGCCCCTGCGCAGCAATCTGGTAATAAAGCTGCAGGTCCTCGCCAGAGAATGCCTGCGCCAGCTCGCGTATTGCTGTCGCATCCGGATCTTCATCGGGCATGGGCACCACCTGCGCCAGAGCCAACCGGTGCAGCAGGGACGCCATGTCCTGCAACGCTGACTCGAAAGACAGGCTGCGCTCCGCCATGCGTTCCGCCTCGGCGACCAGCTGTGGCGCGTCGCTGGCAGCCAGCGCTTTGAGTATGGCAAACAGGTAAGTCTGATCAACGGCGCCCAGCATGGCTCGCGTGGAGGCTTCCTCCAGCTTGCCTCCACCGTGCGCGATGGCCTGGTCGAGCAGACTCAGGGCATCGCGCAGGCTGCCTTCAGCGGCACGCCCCAGCAATGCGATGGAAGGTGCGTCAGCCGGCACCTGCTCCGCTGCCAGCACTTCGGTCAGACGCTCGCGGATTTGCTGTTGTGGGATCTGTTTCAATCCGAATTGCAGGCAACGCGACAGCACGGTTACCGGAATTTTCTGCGGATCGGTGGTTGCCAGTATGAATTTCACATGGCCGGGAGGTTCTTCCAGCGTTTTCAGCATCGCATTGAAAGCGCTGCGCGACAGCATGTGCACTTCGTCGATAATGTAGACCTTGTAACGCCCGCTGGTTGGCGCATAAAGCGCGTTATCCAGCAATTCGCGCATATTGTCGACCTGGGTGTTGGAAGCGGCATCGAGTTCGATCAAATCGACAAAACGCCCGGCATCAATTTCTGTGCAGGCACCGCACTTGCCGCAGGGTACGTCAGTCACGCCGGTTTCACAGTTCAGCGCCTTGGCCAGTATGCGGGCCAGCGTGGTTTTACCGACCCCGCGCGTTCCCGTGAACAGATAGGCGTGATGCAGACGCTGCTGGCGCAGTGCGTTGCTCAGCGCACGCACGACGTGTTCCTGACCGACGAGCTCGGCAAAATTGCGGGGGCGCCACTTGCGGGCAAGAACTTGGGTCACGGTGATTCAGCGGGCCTGGTAATAGATTCGGCTAAAATTAACGGATTGAAGCTGACATTTTAGCCGCAAAGCCCGCACACCATTGCACGCATTCACAATCACCTACTGAAACCAGTACTGCAGGTGGATTTGGTGAAATTCAATACCACTGTTCGGTCGCTTGATGCCGGCGTTGGAAAGATGCTGGTAACGATAGCCGATATCCATACTCCCGCGGTCGCCGAGGCGGTAACCGAGGCCCAAGTGCTCGCCGAACTGAAACAACGTACTGAAGGGCTTGTCGCCAAGTTGGGTGGATGAGAGCAGATGCGCGCCGATACCGCCTTCGAGATAAAAGCCGCGCAGGTCGTTTCCCTGGAAACGGAAAACCGGGGTCAGACCAAACTCATAGATCTGTGCATGTTGACCGGGAGTAGTTTCCCTGTCCCACTGTGCGACACCGAGATTCCAGTAGCCGCCGACATGCCCATGCTCTCCCTGCAGCCATCGCTGTTGCCATTGCCGCTGGACTGCAATACGCGTCATTTCCGTGCGCGTCGCACGCCCGGTTTCGATGGAGATGCCATCCCAGGACATCACCGGTGAGGCGCAGGCCGTCAGCACAACAGCACACAAAGCCGTGCGCAGGTTTCTTATTGTTATCTGCACCGCTCATCGGACGGCTACTGCCGTGCGCCCTGTTTCAAATGGGGGTGGCGAGCCTGAACCCCGGCACTCGCACAAAATAGCTGTGGCTGCTTCCTTCCGGACCTGACCAGTTTCACCACTTATGCGATGCGGGGAGGCCCGCCATAAGTAAGCCGAGATTATGCCCGCGAACTCAGGCAATTGCCATCTGCAACCTGCGCAACATGACTTTACAAGCGCCAACGATAATGATTTTATATGGCATAAACCACCACGTGTCCGGCGTAATGCAATGCGGCCATACACTGCAGGGCATGGCAGGTGGCAACAATTCAGGCAATTTCAGGCAATACCAGCCATCGGAGGAATCTTATGTCCACCCCAGCATCAGGAATGATCGAATCCGTATTGCACGAGAATCGCATATTCCCACCCAATCCGGCCCTCGCCAAGCACGCCAATATCTCGGGCATGGACGCCTACCGCGCGCTGTGCGCGGCGGCTGAAAAAGACTACACCGGTTTCTGGGCCGAACTCGCGCGTGAGCATCTGCTGTGGAAAAAACCTTTCACCCAGGTACTTGACGAATCGAAGGCACCGTTTTTCCGCTGGTTTGCTGATGGCACGCTGAACGCCTCGTACAACTGCCTGGACCGTCACCTGAAAACCCAGCCTGACAAGACTGCGGTCATCTTCGAAGCCGACGACGGCAAAATTACCAAAGCCAGTTACCAAGACCTCCATCGCCGCACCTGCATGATGGCCAACGGCCTGAAATCACGAGGCATCAAAAAAGGTGACCGCGTCATCATTTACCTGCCGATGTCCATCGAAGCCATAGTCGCCATGCAGGCCTGCGCACGCATCGGCGCCATTCATTCCGTGGTGTTCGGCGGTTTCTCTGCAAAAAGTCTGCAGGAACGCATCATCGACGCCGGCGCGGTCGCCGTGTTGACGGCGGACGAACAGATGCGCGGCGGCAAGGCCATCGCCCTGAAAAAGGCCGTGGACGACGGCATTGCGCTGGGCGGCTGCGCGTCGATCAAAACCGTGGTCGTCTACAAACGCACCGGTGGCAAGGTCGAGTGGAACCCGAAAACCGATGTCTGGCTGCATGACCTGGTCAAAGACCAGGCAGAGACTTGTGAACCGGAATGGGTGGACGCCGAACATCCGTTGTTCATCCTCTATACCTCCGGGTCCACCGGTAAACCCAAGGGCATACAGCATTCCACCGGTGGTTATCTGCTGTGGTGCATCCTGACCATGAAATGGACCTTCGACCATAAGCCGGATGACGTGTTCTGGTGCACCGCGGACGTCGGCTGGGTCACCGGCCATTCCTATGTCTGCTACGGCCCGCTTGCCTGTGGCGGCACCGAAGTCGTCTTCGAAGGGGTGCCGGTCTACCCTGACGCCGGCCGCTTCTGGAAAATGATCCAGGACCACAAGGTCACGGTGTTCTACACCGCGCCCACCGCCATCCGCTCACTGATCAAGGCCGGGGGCGACCTGCCGAAGAAGTACAACTTGTCGAGCCTGCGCATCCTCGGCACCGTGGGCGAGCCGAGCAATCCGGAAGCCTGGATGTGGTACCACGAAACCGTCGGTGGCGGCCGCTGCCCCATAGTCGATACCTGGTGGCAGACCGAAACCGGTGGCCACATGATCACACCACTGCCCGGTGCCACGCCGACCAAACCGGGGTCGGCCACCCTGCCCCTGCCCGGCATCATTGCCGACATCGTCGATGAGATCGGGCACTCCGTAGGCAAAGGCAAGGGCGGAATCCTGGTCATCAAGAAACCCTGGCCATCGATGCTGCGCACAATCTGGGGCGACCCCGAACGCTACAAGACCACCTATTTCCCCGAAGACTTCAAGGGTAAGTACTACCTCGCTGGCGATGGTGCGACCTACGACGAAGACGGCTACATCCGTATTATGGGGCGCATCGATGACGTGTTGAATGTATCCGGACATCGTCTGGGGACCATGGAAATCGAATCGGCGCTAGTCGGCCATAGCGCACTGGTGGCCGAGGCTGCCGTCGTCGGCCGTCCTGATGACGTCAC
>JBBKXO010000066.1:0-4171 GCA_037969525.1 Burkholderiales bacterium
TTCCCAACGCGGATGTCCAGCGCATCCTGGACCGGATCGACACACTCGCCACTGACCCCCGCGGCAGCGGTTGCGTGAAACTTTCAGGACAGGAACGCTACCGCGTGCGCCAGGGCGCGTACCGCATCGTTTATGAAATCCACGACGACAGGCTGGTCGTCATCGTCGTCAGGGTTGGTCACCGCTCCGGCGTTTACGACGCGCGCTGAATCAACGGTTCTGCAGTATCGACTCCAGCCGCACAATCACGCCGTCCCGTTCATCCGTCAGCAGATAGACATACCCATCCGGCCCCACACGCACATCGCGAATGCGGCCGATCAGGTCCCGGATCAGCCGTTCCTCACGCACCACCTTCTCACCATCGAGTTCCAGCCGCACCAGCAGTTCATCCCTGAGCGCGCCGACGAACAGATTGCCGCGCCAGTTGGGGAATTTGTCCCCGGTGTAAAACGCCATGCCCGAGGGAGCAATCGACGGCACCCAGTAATGCAGCGGCTGTTCCATGCCGGGCTTGGCCGTACCCTCGCCGATCTTGGTGCCGATACCGTAATTGACGCCGTAGGTGATCACCGGCCAGCCGTAGTTGCGCCCGGCGCGCATGACATTTACTTCATCACCGCCCTGCGGACCGTGTTCATGGGTCCACAGCTCGCCGGTTACCGGATGCAGCGCCGCGCCCTGCATGTTGCGGTTGCCCAGGGTAAATTTCTCCGGCCTGGCACCCGCGCGATTGACGAACGGATTGTCGGCCGGCACGCGGCCATCGTCATGCAGCCGGATCACCGAACCGGCATGGTCACCCAGTTGCTGCGCGCGCGGCATGTCGCCGCGGTCGCCCAGTGTCAGGTACACATAACCCTTGCGGTCGAAGACAATGCGCCCGCCGAAATGCTGGCCCGCTCGGGTTTTGGGTTCCATGCTGAACAGTACCTGCACGCCGATCATGCGGTGATCCTGGAGTTTGCCGCGGGCCAGCGCAGTGCCCCAGCCGCCCGGGCCGGGGGCGTTGTAGGCAAAATAGATCCAGCCGTTGTCGGCGTACTGCGGATGCAGCACCACATCGAACAACCCGCCCTGCCCAGTGGCCACGATCTCCGGCAGACCGTCTATGGCTTTGGGATCGAGCTGGAAATCTTTATTGACGATGCGCAGCCGTCCCGCACGCTCGGTCACCAGCATGCGGCCGTCGGGCAGGAAAGCGATGGACCACGGGTTTTGCAGGCCGCGCGTCAGTGTCACCACGCGGAATGCGTGATTCACGGACTGGATGGTCTGCGCTGCGGCAGCCGCCACCAGCAATATGGACAATGCAACTCCTGCTATACATCGCAATCGTCTGATCATTGGATATGCCCTGGCGCGTCACGGCAAAACTTCAGGCGGTGCTGTTCATGGTTCGACAGGCTCACCACGAACGGAATTCAATAAACCGTTCGCCCTGAGCTTGTCGAAGGGCGGATGATTTATTGTCCGGCAACCACAAAAACATCAAGGTCGCCGTCTATAATAGCGCCCTTTCGCAAGTCCGCATGTTTTTGCAAGACCGCATCTGATGTTGTTGCCCCTCCAGCTGCCCGCACCGGGGCAGCGCGCAAGCACTGCACTGCTGCAGGGTTCGAGTGATGCCCCGGCGCTCGCCGCGCTGGCGGCACGCGCTCGTCCGCTGCTGGTGCTGACCGAGTCCGCATGGCAGGCGCAACGCCTGCTGCAGGAGATACCGTTCTTCGCGCCCCAGTTGCGCGTGCATCTGCTGCCCGACTGGGAAACCCTGCCCTACGATCATTTCTCGCCGCATCACGATCTGGTGTCGGAACGGCTGGCGACGCTGTGCCAGATCGCGCGCGGCGAATTTGATATTGCACTGGTGCCGGTGACCACTGCGCTCTACCGCATGGCACCGGTTGATTTCATTACCGCCAACACTTTTTATTTCCGCAAAGGCGAGAAACTCGGCGCCGATGCCCTGCGCCTGCAGCTGACGCTGGCCGGCTACAACCATGTCACGCAGGTGGTCGCGCCCGGTGAATACAGTTTCCGCGGCGGGCTGATCGACTTGTATCCAATGGGCAGCCCGCTGCCCTACCGCATTGACCTCTTTGATGAAGTCATTGATTCCATCCGCAGCTTCGACGTCGACAGCCAGCGATCGATCATGAAAGTGCCGGAAGTACGGCTGCTGCCGGCGCGCGAATTCCCGATGGACAAGGATGCGCAGACCCGGTTTCGCCAGCGTTTCCGCGAGCGCTTTGAAGGCGACCCGTCGCGCAGCCGCGTTTACAAGGATGTTTCCAAAGGCATTCCCACCGCCGGCATCGAATATTTCCTGCCGCTGTTTTTTGATCGCACGGCACTGATCACTGATTACCTGCCGCAGGACACCACGGTGTGCCTGCGCCCCGGCATCACCGAGGCCATCGACGAATTCTGGGCCGATACCCGCGGGCGGCATGCGATGGTGCGCGGCGACCTCGCCAACCCGGTGCTGCCGCCCGCGGAACTGTTCCTGACTGAAGATGCTTTTTTTGGTGCCATCAAACCTTTTGCCCGCGTGGATATCGCAGCAGCCATCGCGGTGGTCGCGGGTTCGCCGACAGAAGCCGTAGAAAATACCAATAAAAACAACAACTTGGATGTTAACGCTGCTACCGCCGCGTTACCGCCGCTGAACGTTGAACGCCGCGCCGCCGATCCGCTGCACCGGTTGCGCGCGTTCACCGACAGTTACCCCGGCCGCGTGCTGGTGCTCGCCGAAAGCCTGGGCCGCCGCGAAACCATGCTCGAGTATTTTGCGGAATACGACATGAAGCCCACTCAGGCCGCGGACTGGGCGCAGTTCACTGCCGGCACTGAACGCTTCGTGCTGAGCGTCGCCACGCTGCACACCGGATTCATCGATAACGCTGCGCAGCTGGCGGTCATCACCGAGAACGAACTCTACGCCGCGCAGGTGCGGCAGCGCGCGGTGCGCGATGCCAAACGCACATCACCCGAAGGCATGCTGCGCGACCTGTCCGAGGTCAAGATCGGTGACCCGGTGGTGCATGAGACCCATGGCATCGGCCGCTTCGTGGGACTCGAGACGCTGGATCTTGGTGAAGGCGCCACCGAATTCCTGACGCTGGAATATGCCAAGGCTGACAAGCTCTATGTGCCGGTCTCCAGCCTGCACCTGATCAGCCGTTACAGCGGCGCATCACCCGAGCAGGCGCCGCTGCACCAGCTGGGCAGCGGGCAATGGGAGAAAGCGAAAAAGAAAGCCGCGGCCCAGGTCCACGACACCGCAGCCGAACTGCTGGCGCTGTATGCGCAGCGCGCCACGCGTGAAGGCCACGCCTTCAAGCTGACCCCGCACGACTACGACGCCTTTGCCGAAGGTTTCCCGTTCGAGGAAACCCCCGACCAGGCGGCAGCAATCACGGCCACGCTGGACGATCTCAAAAGCACCAAGCCCATGGACCGCCTGATCTGCGGTGACGTCGGCTTCGGCAAGACCGAAGTCGCGCTGCGCGCCGCCTTCATCGCCGTCGCCGACGGCAAGCAGGTCGCCGTGCTGGTGCCGACGACGCTGCTGGCCGAACAGCATTTCAATACCTTCTCCGACCGTTTTGCCGACTGGCCGGTCAAGGTTGCCGAACTGTCGCGCTTCCGTTCGGCAAAGGAGACCACCGAGGCGCTCCACGGCCTTGCTGAAGGCCGGGTCGACATCGCCATCGGCACCCACAAGCTGATCGGCCGTGACGTCAATTTCAAGAATCTCGGGCTGGTGATCCTCGATGAAGAGCACCGCTTCGGCGTGCGCCAGAAGGAACGCCTGAAGGCATTGCGTGCCGAAGTCGATGTGCTGACACTGACCGCCACGCCGATCCCGCGCACGCTGGCGCTGTCGCTGGAAGGCCTGCGCGACTTTTCGGTGATTGCCACAGCACCGCAGCGGCGGCTGGCGATCAAGACCTTTGTTGCGCGTTATGCCAAGTCGCTGATCCGCGAGGCGGTTCTGCGCGAACTGAAACGCGGCGGCCAGATTTATTTCCTGCACAACGACATCGACACCATCCGCAACGTCGAAGAAGAACTGACGCGACTGCTGCCCGAAGCACGGATCCGCATCGCCCATGGCCAGATGCGCGAGCGCGACCTGGAACTGGCGATGCGTGACTTCTACCAAGGC
>JBBKXO010000067.1:0-12250 GCA_037969525.1 Burkholderiales bacterium
GCACACTGACCTGCATGCAATTGCTAAAGGGTCACGATGTGCGCATTTTCAACGATGCCGCCCCGCCTGCAGCGACCCTGATCCGCAATCTGCGTGATGCCGAGATCATCGTGCCCATCCGTGAGCGCACGCGATTCACGCACGAGATCATCGAGCAGCTGCCGCAGCTGAAACTGTTCAGCCAGACCGGGCGCAGTTGCCACCATATTGATATCGAAGCCTGCAAAACTCGCGGCATCGCCGTCGCCGTCGGCAGCCACGCCTCGCCCTATACGGTGGCCGAGCAGACCTGGGCGCTGATTCTCGGCAGCCTGCGCGATATGGTGAATGAAAGCGCACTGATGAAAAGCGGCGGCTGGCGCAACCGCCTGAGCACCGGACTCAGGGGCCGCACGCTGGGCGTATTCGGCCTGGGCACCATCGGCAAACTGGTTGCCGCCACCGGTGCCAGTTTCGGCATGCGCATACTGGTGTGGGGCCGCGACGGCTCGCTTGCCGCCGCGCGCGCTGCCGGATACGACGTGGCCGCCAGCCAGGACGACCTGTTTGAACAAGCGGATGTGCTGACGCTGATGCTGCGGCTATCGCCGGATACGCGCGGCATTGTCACCGCAGCACACCTTGCGCGCATGAAAACCACTGCGCTGATGGTCAATACCGCGCGTGCCGAACTGATCGCGCCCGGCGTCCTGGAAACGGCGCTGACGCAGGGCCGCCCCGGCTATGCGGCGGTCGATGTTTATGAAAACGAACCTGTGCTCAATGGCAAACACCCGCTGCTGCAACTCGACAACGCATTGTGCACGGCCCACAGCGCGTGGCTGGAGCGCGATACTTACGAACTTTATTTCGGGGAGGCCTTTGCACACGCAGCGGCTTTTGCCGCCGGCCAGCCGGTACCCTACCTCTGCGCACCAGGAAATAAGGCCTGAAATACAGCCTGACCCTACCGGTCGCAGCTGCGACTAGCCCGGGTCTGGGGGCGTCAGCGGCGCATCGGTAAGCGCCGTTCCCGGCAAAAATACCTCCACGCGATCGCGCCCCAGGTTCTTGGCACGATATAAAGCCCGGTCGGCAAGCAACAGGGCCGCATCCGCACTCTCCTCGGCGGCATGCAAAGCCGCAACACCGATGCTGGCCGTCACGGTGATGGTCCTGTTCTCATGGGTTACGGTCAGACCCGCAATCTTGCGGCGCAAACGCTCCGCGAATTCTCTGGCAGCGGTGTGCGTGGCGCCCGCCAGCAGGACGGAAAATTCCTCACCACCGAGCCGGCTGCTCATGTCGATCTGGCGTATCTCGTTACGGATAACCGCGGCCACCTGCCGCAACACCTCGTCACCGGCCGGATGTCCGTAGGTATCATTGATGTTCTTGAAATGATCGAGATCGAGTATCAGCAGTGCGGCCTGCTGGCCTTCAAAGCGCTTCAGGCGCGCATGTTCGTCTTCAAGGCGCGCAATGAATGCGCGGCGGTTCGGCAACCCGGTCAGCATGTCAGTGGTTGCCAGTCCGCGCAATTCGTCTTCCAGTCGCTTGCGCTCGGTGACATCTTCAACGATGCGCAGAAAATACAAGGGCTGCCCATCATGATCGCGCACCAGCGACACCGCGCGTTCGGTCCAGATGATGCTGCCGTCCTTGCAGATATAACGCCGCTCGGCCGACACGCTGTCCATTTCCCCGGACAACAACTGCCGGCGATAGCGGCCGTCATGTTCACGATCATCAGGATGAGTAAAACTGTTAGACGGCATCCCCACCAGTTCATCGCGGTTATAACCCAGCATGTCGCAGAATTTCTGGTTAGCCTGCAAAATACGCCGGTCCAGCGAAGTATGGATAATGCCGATCGCCGCCCGTTCGAAAGTCGCACGGAAGCGCGCCTCGCTGGTGGCCAGCGCGGTGCTGGCGCGCTGCTGACGGGACAGGGTAACCAGCAATATTCCGGAAAATCCGGCAATGATGATGCTCAACAGTATGGCCAGAGCGTAATCACGATTGCGATTGCGCACAAAGTCCGCCATCACTTCATGCTCCGCTGCGCCGACTGCCACCATCAGCGGGTAACCCGGCAACTTGCGGTAACTAACATAGCGGGGAACCCCGTCAACCGCGCCTTGACTGAGAAACTGGCCTACCCCGCTTTGCGCGCCTTTTTTCAGCAATGTGGTGTTCGATATGTCATCGCCGAAACTCAGCGCAGTACCGATACGCCGCGCCCGGGTAATGCCGTCGAGGCCGACGAGCAGAACCGCACCCTGCTCACCGATATTCGTCTTCTGATAGAAACTGGTGAAATACCCGGGGTCCACCGACACCACGATGGTGCCGCCAAATGAGCCGTCCCGCTTGATGATGCGGCGTGACATCGGAATCTGCCAGGTATGAGTGACGCGTCCCATTACCGGCGCACCGATGAAAAAAGTATCCTGGCCGCGCCGCAGCTGGTGTACCCGGAAATGCTCACGATCGGCGTAGCTGGTGGATGCTGCAGCCCTGCTGCTCAGCACGACGTTGCCGCGTTCATCGACCACACTGATGATGGTAAAGAGACGTCCGTCGATGAGGCCTTCCTCGACATACTGGGCGATGTCCATCTTCCGGCCCAGACGCCGGTACTCATGCCGTATGAGCAACAGCACACTATCGAGCCCCTTCAGTGTGCGTACTATATGTTCCTCGTAGGCTACCGCCAGATTCGAGTTCTGCCTGATAGCCCCGGCTATAACTTTCTCGCGCCCCGATCGCTGCTCAAGCACCACCACGGTCCACAGGGTGGCTATCAGCGCAACACTGAAGAGGACAATCCCTGTGCTGACATTAACGCGCGCCGCCAGCCATTGCCGGAGTCCGGGCTTCATCTGAGCACCCGCCACTGCGCGGCAGCGCACGACACGCGCCCATTTTTCTCCAGCCGCAGCAATGTCGCATGCAGCGAGCGCATGGCCACGTTGTGTATGCGCTCGGGCACGTCGTCGTAGGCGTACCGCACCAGTTGTTCCAGCGTCGCCGGACCGGCCTGCTCCAGTGCCTTGAAAATTTTCTCTTCTCGTTTCAGCCGGTGCGCGATCAACCGCCGCACTTCATCCTGCGGCGTTGGAATGACATGGCCGTGGCCGGGCGCAAACGCACCGATCGGCAGGTCCAGCAGCCGCGCCAGTGAATCCAGATAGGCCTGCATGTCACCGTCAGGTGGAGAAATCACCACGGTGGAACCCTGCATCACATGGTCCCCGGTGAACAGCACGCCGCGGTCCTCGAGCAGATAGCACAGGTGATTCGACGCATGCCCCGGCGTATGTACCGCGCGCAGACGGTAGACGCCACAGTGGACCACGTCGCCATCCCGCAACGCCCGGTCGGGTGCAAAGTGCTCATCCTGCCGGCCATCATCGGGTATTTTGCCGAAACCCAGTACCTGCGCGCCGGTCGCGGCTTTCAGCGCGCGCGCCAGCGGCGAATGATCACGATGGGTGTGGGTGCAGAATATCCAGCGCAACTTCTTGCCGACCGCCTGCAGCAGCACCTGCAAATGCGCGTCCGACTCCGGGCCGGGGTCAATCAACGCCAGTTCGTCATCGCCCAGCAGGTAGCTATTGGTGCCGGGCCCGGTCATCACGCCCGGGTTGGGCGCGGTGATGCGCCGCACATCAGGCGCGATTTCGACAATTTGGCCGGCAACGATGGGGATCAGGTCTGCCACTGCCCCGCGCCTTCTTTGGTGCCCGCCTCTTCATAACCAGGCTCCCCCGGCATGATGCGCTGGCCCTGCTTGTTGATGCGCGGCAGCATGGTGCGTATCTCGCCGGATTTATTCAGGCCCTGGCGCAGGTTGGCCACGTTATCAAAACCGGCAAAGGTTTCCAGCGTGCGCACGGTCGGCGTGCGCATCTCGAACTGACCGCGCTGATGTCGCGACAAGGCGGCGCCGGGATGCACCCACTCCGCGGCTATGGTTTCACGCTCGTCCTGGAAGGGCTGCTGCCCCGCCGGCGCTTCGGCCATGAAAAAGCGCGTGTCATAACGGCGTGGTGCGCTGACCGGCGTGATCCAGTGCGCGAAGTACGTCAGCTGGTCGGCTGCGAGCTGCAGATTTTCGGTCTTCAGCAATGCCGCGAAATCCACAGCGCCGGCATTCAGCTGGCGACGATGGGCATCGAAGCGTGATGCGGTTGCCGCATCATCCAGCGCAATCATCCCGCCGGCGGACCCGCGCGCGAGCAGCAACCCGGACTCTTCATATGCTTCGCGGATAGCCGCCGCCCAATAGGCGAGACCGTCGGCGGGCACGCCCAGCGTTGCACTGGCCCGCACATCATCGAGACATGCGCATAACCCGTTGTTTTTAAACAATAAATCATTGTCGTCCAAACCGCCGCCAGGAAACACATACATGCCCGGCACGAATCCGGACTTGAGGTTCCTGCGCATCATCAGCACCTCGATGCCGCGCGGCGTATCGCGCACCAGCGTTACCGTGGCCGAAGGCATGGGTGTTGCCGGTTTTTTTACTCCATCACCTGTCACGCGCTCCCCTTTCCCACTTCACGGCTTCATCAGCAATCTGATCAGGCTGGTGGTATCGAGCTTGCCACCGCCCTGCTCCTGCAGCCTCGCATAAAACTGGTCGATCAGCGCGATCGCCGGCAGTTGCGCACCGTTGGCACGCGCCTCCTCCATCGCAATGCGCAGATCCTTACGCATCAGGTTCACCGCGAATCCGAAATCGAACTTGTCGTCGATCATGGTCTTGCCGCGGTTTTCCATTTGCCACGACGTCGCCGCACCTTTGGAAATGACATCCACGGCGCGCTTGGCATCCAGACCCGCATGCTGCGCAAAGGCCAGCCCTTCAGCCAGCCCCTGTATGACACCGGCCACGCAGATCTGATTGACCATCTTGGTTTTCTGTCCCGCGCCTGAAGCGCCCATCAGCATCACCGCGCGGGCGAAATGCGTAATCACCGGCTCGGCACGTGCAAAAGGTTCGGCATCCCCGCCGACCATCACCGTCAATATGCCCTGCTCGGCGCCCGACTGTCCGCCGGAGACCGGCGCATCGAGAAAATGCAATCCCCGCTTGCGCGCCGCAGCATGCAGTTCCTGCGCCACCGCGGCCGATGCCGTGGTGTGATCGATGAAGACGGCATCGGACTTCATGGCTTTGAATGCGCCGTCCTGACCAACAGTCACTTCGCGCACGTCGGCATCATTGCCGACACAGCTGAACACCATTTCCGCATCGACGACTGCTGCCGCCGGCGTATCCGCAACAGTGCCCTGATGCTTTGCCGCCCATGCCTGCGCCTTGGCGCGCGTACGGTTGAATACCGTGACCGTATGACCGGCCTTGGCGAGATGCCCGGCCATGGGTCCGCCCATGATGCCGATACCGATGAATGCGAGTTTCATGTCCTGAATCCCCAACGCCTGTGAAAGACTGGAATATATCGGTAATTGGCCGCATCACGAAGTCCTGGCGCGGCATATCAGCGTACCATGCAACGTTCACCCGAAACCACGATTTCGATGACCCCTGATCCCCGCCGTCGCGCCCTGATCTGCCTGCTGGCCGCTACGCTGGCGGGATGCACCGCCATTGCACAGACAACGACCGCCGATTCGGCCCATCCGCTGATCGATCGCTGGTGGAACACCCGGACACAGCGTTTTGTGTCCGCGGCCGAGGTTGAACGCAACCTGCTAAACACGCGCTTCGTGTTATTGGGCGAGATTCATGACAACGCCGGTCATCACCGGATGCGTCGCGACCTGCTCGCCGCGCTGGTTCGCGATGACCGTCGTCCCGCCGTGGCATTAGAGCAGTTCGATCGCGAGTACCAGGCGGCGCTGGACCGCGCGCGTAGCGAACATCCACGCGACCCGGAGCGCGTGAAAACCGCGACGCACTTCAACGCCAAGGGCTGGAACTGGTCGTTTTACGAACCAATGGTGCGCCTCGCGCTGGATTACGACCTGCCACTGCTGGCCGCCAATCTGTCGCGGGCCGACGCCTACCGCGTATCGACCGAAGGCGCCGCGACGGTGCTCGGTACGGCTACGGCCGACGTGCTGAAACTGGACAGCCCGCTGCCGGACGCCGCCCGGGTAAAACTGGAAAAAGTGATCGAGGACGGGCACTGCGGCAAAGCGCCGCGCAACATATTGCCCGGCATCGTCGCCGCCCAGCGCACGCGCGATGCCATCATGGCGCAAACCCTCAGCCGGCATGCCGCTACCGGTGCCGTGCTGATCGCCGGCAACGGCCATGTCCGGCGTGATTTCGGCGTGCCGTATTACCTGGCGCAATACGCGGACGGCAACAACACGGTGGTCGTGGGATTCATCGAAGTGAGGGCGACACAGTTGGCGCCAACGGATTATTACAACAGCGAAGCGCCGGAGTACGACGTCATCGTGTTCACGCCACGCACACCACGCCCGGATCCGTGCAAGGACATCCGCTTCACACCGAGATAGCCGCGACCCGTCACCCCGCTACGACACCCGGCCCAGCGCGCGCAGAATCTTCTCCGGTGTGACCGGAATACTGAATACTCCCGCATCCAGCGGACGCAGCGCGTCATTGATGGCGTTCAGTACCGCAGCAGACGCGCCTGCCGTGCCGGCTTCACCTGCACCTTTTGCACCCAGTTCTGACGTGGCCGTCGGCGTGCAGGTATGGCCCACCGCGATATCCGGCATCTCGCCGGCCATCGGCACCAGATAATCCATCAGGCTGCCATTCAGCAACTGACCTTCGTCACTGTAAAGACATTGCTCGAACAGCGCCGCGCCCATGCCCTGCACGCAGGCGCCGCGAATCTGCTCGTCGACCAGCAACGGGTTGATGATCGTCCCGCAATCATCAACAACCCAGTGGCCCAGTAGTTTGATGAAGCCGGTATCGATATCAATTTCGACATGTGACGCCTGGATGCCGTTGGTATAAGCACCGTTCCAGGTTTTCTGCGCATAGCTGCGCGTCACCGTCAGTTCCGGCTGAAAATCCCTGGGCACCTGGTCGGTGCGGAAATATGCGGTGCGGGCAACGTCCTCCAGCGTCATCACCACGGCGCCGTGCCGGACATCGATGACGTTGCCATCATGAATTTCATACAGCGATGCTTCCGATTCATTGAGCCGCGCCACAAACGCCAGGATGTTGGCCTTGAGCGCCTTGCCTGCCTGCAACGCTGCTTCGCCGCAAATGCCGGTGCCACGCGAACCCCACACGCCGCCGCCCATCGGCGTGGTCTCGGTGTCGCCCAGCACCACCTTGACGCGCTCGAAGGGTACGCCGCAGACCGCGGCCACCACCTGCTGGATCACCGCATAACCGCCCTGTCCGCATTCGGTGATGCTGGACGACGCGACGATGCCGCCGGTGGCCGTCAGTTTCAGCGTGCACGAATCCTGGGATGCAATGGAGACGCCGCCCTGCCCGTAAGTGGCAGCGGAAGGATTCGAATTCTCGACGAAACTAGCCAATCCGATGCCACGATGTATGCCTTGCCCGCGCAGCCGCACCTGCTCCGCGCGCAGCCCCTGGTAATCCATCAGCTGCAGCAACTGCTCCAGCGCCTCGTGCTGCGACAGCCGTTCGATGACCGGCCCACCGGCCAGTTTCAGCGGATAACTGCCCGCGTCTATGTAATTGCGGCGCCGGAACTCGGCCGCATCCACGCCCAGTTTCGCCGCGGCAAGATCCATCAGGCCCTCACTGACCAGACAGGCGATCGGATGGCCCACCGCACGATACTGGCCGTACATCGCCTTGTTCTGGAATACCGCGCGGCTGACTGCACGATACGCGCCGCGGCGGTACGCCGCACAGACCAGGTTGGATACCTGCAAACCTTCATTCGCACTGCCACGGGGGAAACCCGAATACGCACCAATGCCGTAGAGATCGTCGGCTTCGACGCCGAGGATATCGCCGTCTCGCGACAACGCCATGCGCGCCCGCACGCGGTGGCCGCGGGCATGAAAATCACCAACGAAGGATTCCAGCCGGTCCGCCACAAACTTGACCGGGCGACCGAGCAGCAGCGACGCGGCGACTGTCGCCATTTCATCACCGTAGATATGGATTTTCATGCCGAAGCCGCCGCCGACATCGGGTGCGATCACCCGCACCTGAGTTTCCGGCAGGCGGAAATGCCGCGCCAGTATCCACTGCATCATGTACGGGACCTGCGTGGACTGCCACACTGTCAGCTGTCCTTCGGCGGCATTGAAATCGGCCAGGATGCTGCGTGGTTCCAGCGTGACCGCGGTATGACGCCCGGTGACAAATTCAGCGGCAACGATGTGATCCGCCTGCGCAAATGCGGCGGCGACATCACCATCCTCCACCACGCGCTCGAAACACAGGTTGCTGCCGAGTTCGGGATGAATCACCGGCGTGCCGGGATCGAGTGCAGTTTCCATATTGGCGACCACGGGCCATTCTTCCCATGCGACTTCAATCAATGCCAGCGCATCCTCGGCCTCGGCGCGGGTCGCTGCCACCACCAGCGCCACCGGTTCGCCCTGCCAGCACGCGCGTTCCACCGCCAGCGGCAATTGCGGCGCCGACTGCATGCCCGCCACATGTTTCAACACGCCCACATAGGGATCGCACAGCGCCGCCACATCGCGCCCCGTCAGCACGCGTGCCACACCGGGCGCCGCAGCGGCGGCCGCAACGTCCAGCCGCACTATTCGCGCATGGGCGTACGGACTGCGCAGCACGGCCGCATGCAGCAGCCGCGGCGGATTGAGATCGTCTACAAACTGGCCGCGCCCCGCCAGCAGGCGCCGCGCATTGGTCCGCGGCAACGACGCGCCTATGGGGCTCCCCGCCGGCCGATCGTTCATAATGACGTCCTCGCGCGGCACACCGCTTCGACGGCATCGACGATGGACTGGTATCCGGTGCATCGACAGTAATTGCCGGAGATGTGAGTGCGGATTTCTTCACGACTGGATTGCGGGCGCTCGGTGACCAGTTCTGCCGCGGTCAGCAGCATTGCCGGGGTGCAAAACCCGCACTGCAATGCATTACGCTGATGAAATTCGCGCTGCAGGTCAGCCACGATTTGGCCGCTGACGCCGTCGTCTGCGGCACCTTCGATGGTGACGATCTCGGCGCCGTTGGCCTGTACCGCCAGCATCAGGCAGGCGCGCACGATGGCGCCATCGCAGCGCACGGTGCACGCGCCGCAGACGCCGTGCTCACAGCCCACGTGGGTGCCGGTCAGTCCCAGGGTATCGCGCAGGAAGTCGGCAAGATTCAAGCGCACCGGTACACGGCGCACAACGGCTTCGCCGTTCACCGTCAGCCGCACTTCCAGTTCAGTTGCGGGTTGCACAGCGCTCATAGACGGGCCTCTGCTGCGGGTTGTGGCAAATCGCCCAGTGCGCGACCCAGTAACACCCGCGCCAGTTGCAGGCGCAGGGCTGCGCTGTAATGCACGTCACCCTGGGGCTTGAGGTCATGCTCCAGCGCCTGCTGTGCCAGCGCGATGCGCTCCGCCGTTAACTCGCCTCCTTCCACCACTGCAGCCGCTTGAGCTGCCAGCACCGGTTTGGCCTCTGCGCCGAAAAACGCGATGCGCACATCGCGCAGCGCGTTGCCATCGACCATCGCGCGTGCCGCCAACCCGACGATGGCGTAATCGCCTTGGCGGCGTGCGAGTTCACGGAATGCAAATCGCTCGCCCGCTTTCACCAGTGAAAATTCAGCGGCCACCAGAATTTCACCGGCCTGCAGCGCCGTTTCATACAAGCCAAGAAAAAAGTTGCGTGCCCGCACCCGCCGCACGCCGCGGCGTCCGGCAATCACCAATTCCGCATCGAGTGCCACGCAGCATGCCGGCAGTTCCGCCGCCGGGTCAGCGAGTGCGATGCTGCCGCCGAAAGTCCCGCGGTTGCGAATTGCCGCGTGCGCAACATGCGGCAGCGCCAGTGCGAGCAGCGGCGCATGCTGTGCCACCAGCGCCGAGCGCTCAACCTCGGCATGGCGCGCCAGCGCACCAATGACGAGTTTGTTGGCGTTGACGGTGATGCCGGCCAGTTCGGACAGACCATTGATGTCGATCAGCACCGACGGCGCAGCCAGGCGCATGTTGAGCGCGGGCAGCAGGCTTTGGCCGCCCGCTAGCAAACGGGCGTCATCGCCATAAAGTTCAATATAATCAATTGCTTGCGATAATGTCCCGGGCCGCAGATAAGAAAATGGCGGCGCCTTCATGACCGCGGCACCGCGGGGTCGCGCAACCGCGGCCGGTTCAACGTCATCGCTGCCGGATCAGGCCGGGTTCAGCCAACCACACAGCCTGCGGTCGTAGCCTTCGGCGGCTCAATGAAGGTCGTGACATCGACGCCGTTGCGGATCGCCGTCATCTCGGCGAGGATGGCCACCGCGATTTCAGGTGGTGTCTTGCTGCCGATCTTCAAGCCGACCGGTCCGTGCAGCCGCGAGATTTCCGCCTGTGACAGATCGAAGTCGGCCAGCCTTTGGCGGCGCGCGTCATTGTTTTTCCGCGACCCGATGGCACCGACATAAAACGCCGGCGACTTCAGTGCCTCCAGCAGCGCCATGTCATCGAGCTTGGGATCATGTGTCAGCGTGACTACCGCACTGTGGCCATCGAGGTTCAATTCGGTCACCACGTCATCGGGCATGCCGCGCTTGAGTTCGACGCCGGACAAGGTCCAGGTTTCAGTGTATTCCTCGCGCGGATCGCAGACGGTGACCTGATAGTCCAGCGCCTGCGCCATCTGCGCCAGATAAGTCGACAGCTGGCCGGCACCGATAATCAGCAGGCGCCAGCGCGGTCCGTAGACCGTGCTCAGCGTCGTGCCGTCGAACGCCAGTTGATCAGACCATTGCGCCGGGCCGGTACTGGCGCGGCCGGTTTTCATGTCGAGTGTGCGCATCACCAGTTCATGGCGCTCGATGCGGGTCAGCAGATCGTCGAGCCCGCTCGCCGCCGTCAGCGGTTCCAGCACCAGTTCCAGCGTGCCGCCGCAGGGCAGCCCGAAGCGCTGCGCTTCTTCCGCAGAAACGCCGTATTTGGTGGTCGTCGGCGTATTTTCCGCCAGCGTGCCATCCTTGACGCGGAGGATCATGTCGTCTTCCACACAGCCGCCAGACACCGAACCCACCACCATGCCGTCGTCACGAATCGCCGACAACGCACCAATCGGCCGCGGCGCAGAACCCCAGGTCCTGATGACCGTGGCCAGCACCACGCGACGGCCACCGGCCACCCATTCACGCGCGGTCCGGATGACCTGCAGATCAACGCTGTCCATAAGCAAATCCTCAATCAGTCCATCAACACGGCTATTGTAGCGCGCCGCATGCGGTAACATCAGGCGCTGGAAACCGTGGAGTAATCTTGCAATGGAAATGACCGGCGAAGAACTGATCGCCCTGCCCCAGCAGGCTACCTGGGATGCACTCAACAACACTGAGGTACTGAAGGACTGCATACCGGGGTGCGACTCGATGGAAAAGCAGTCGGACACCGAATACCTGCTGACCATGACCGCCAAGGTCGGCCCGGTGAGCGCCAAATTCAAGGGCAAGATGACGCTGCTGGAAGTGCAGGCGCCGGATTCCTACACGCTGCAATTTGAAGGCCAGGGCGGCGTTGCCGGCTTCGCCAAGGGCAGCGCCGAGGTCAAACTCACCGCTGAAGGCGATGCCACGCGGCTCAATTACAGCGTCAAGGCGAGTATCGGCGGCAAGTTGGCACAGGTGGGCGCGCGGCTGATCGACGGTGTCGCCAAAAAGATTGCCGGGCAGTTTTTCACGGCATTCAACCAACGCGCCAGCAGCAATCCAACCGCCTGAAACCGCGGGCCGCAACGGCAAACAAAAAGCCGGCGCATGCGCCGGCTTTTTAGCCTACCGCGATCAATCAACCCACGTGTTTGCGCAGGAATGCCAGCGTGCGCTCGCGCGCCAGTTTCGCACTGGCTGCATCAAACGAACCACGCTGGTCGCAATTGAAGCCGTGGCCTGCAGGATAGAAATGATGTTCTGACTTCGGCTGCGCCGCCTGCACTTTCTGCGCCGCGTCCAGCGGGATGGACTGATCCTTTTCGCCCCAGTGGAACATCACCGGACACTTCGGCTGCAGCGTCGCGTGATTGGGAATGCCGCCGCCATAATGTGGGGCTGAACATGCCAGCCCCGCGACTTCGGCTGCCGCCTTCCAGGCCACGGTGCCGCCCCAGCAATAACCGACGA
>JBBKXO010000068.1:0-10372 GCA_037969525.1 Burkholderiales bacterium
ATGGTATTGGTGCGTTTGATCTTGTTCTGCAACTGGATGATGCCGTAGAGCAGCGCCTCGGCTGTCGGCGGACAGCCGGGCACATAGATATCCACCGGCACGATGCGATCACAGCCGCGAACCACCGAATAGGAATAATGATAATAACCGCCGCCATTGGCGCATGAGCCCATGGAAATAACCCAGCGTGGCTCCGCCATCTGGTCATAGACTTTGCGTAAGGCCGGCGCCATCTTGTTGCACAGCGTACCGGCAACGATCATCACGTCAGACTGCCGCGGACTGGGACGGAACACGATGCCGAACCGGTCGAGATCGTATCGTGATGCGCCGGCATGCATCATTTCCACCGCGCAGCAGGCCAGACCAAAGGTCATCGGCCACAACGAACCGGTGCGCGTCCAGTTCACCAGTGAGTCCACTGACGTGGTGATGAAGCCTTTGTCGTTGAGATTTTCGTTGATGGTTTCGATAGCGCCCATAATCCTCACTCCCACTCGAGCGCGCCCTTTTTCCACTCGTAGACAAAGCCCACGACCAGAATGGCGAGGAAAAACATCATGGAAAAGAACCCGAACAGACCGATTTCCTGCAACACCACGGCCCATGGAAACAGAAACGCTATTTCCAGATCAAAAAGAATGAACAGAATGGCCACCAGGTAATAACGCACGTCAAAACGCATGCGCGCATCTTCGAACGCCTCAAATCCGCATTCGTAGGGCGACAGCTTCTGCTCGTCGGGCCGGTGCGATCCGACAATACGGCTGACAATCCAGCCGGCGGCAACCGGGCCCACGCCGAAGGCGAGGCCCACGGCGATAAACATCAGAATCGGAAAATAAGCTTCCAGCATCTGCCGCCTTCTGCAACGTTACAAAAAACTTTGCGGCCGCATCAGCGGACGCCCCTGCACAACCTGCCTGCTACAACACTCAATCTGGTGTCGACGAAGAGACTCGAACTCTCACGGCTTTCGCCACCGCCCCCTCAAGACGGCGTGTCTACCAATTCCACCACGTCGACATAACCAACCGATTGATATACGTCAAATCCTTCGGCAAACAAACTTGCCGCCAGGACATAACATCGAAATTCTCATTTCGGCACATCCCCCGCTTTCATACCGCCAACCGGGGCTGGCGCCTCCGGCACCGGCAGGGCCGAAGCCGGCACTGAGGGCGGGGGGATCGGAATCTGCGATGGCAACGACTGCGATTGCTCGGTATCGACGGGGGCCTTCATCACACCTTTCTTGCCGGCCACCTTGCCCGAAAAAATCGTCAGACTGATGCTGGAAACGAAAAAGATCACCGC
Source organism: Burkholderiales bacterium (assembly GCA_037969525.1). Lineage (GTDB taxonomy): Bacteria > Pseudomonadota > Gammaproteobacteria > Burkholderiales > SG8-41. The sequence goes on from JBBKXO010000068.1 coordinate 1,318, forward strand.
CATCACCGCAGTGATCCGGCTTAGAAAATTCGCAGATCCGGATGATCCGAACATGCTACCGGCAGAACCGCTGCCAAAGGCCGCGCCCATGTCGGCGCCCTTGCCATGCTGCAGTAACACCAGACCGATAATGCTCAGCGCTGCTATTACATGTACCACAAGTATCGCGACTTCCATGCTATCCCCGCCTTTTTAGCTTGCCTGCGCTGCCGCCCGGCAGATCGCAATGAATTCTTCGGCAACCAGTGCCGCGCCGCCAATCAAACCGCCATCTATGTCCGGCATCGCGAAAAGCTGTGCGGCATTTGCCGCCTTCACGCTGCCGCCATAAACAATACGTACACCCTCAGCCACACTACGATCGGCCTTCGCCACCAGACCGCGAATAAAAACGTGTACCGCTTGCGCTTCTTCCGGTGATGCCGTCTTGCCGGTACCAATCGCCCACACCGGCTCGTAGGCAATGACCGCATTCCTCAAAGCCTCTGCACCACTGCCCCGCATGACGGCATCCAGCTGCCGGGCCACGACCCGCTCCGTAGCGCCGGCATCGCGTTCGGCCAGCGTTTCACCCACGCACAATATCGGCTTCAAACCTGCTTGCTGCACCACCGCAAACTTTTCCGCCACCAAAGCATCTGTTTCGGCAAACACCGTACGGCGTTCCGAGTGTCCGACAATCACGTAAACGCAACCCAGATCATCGAGCATTGCGGCCGATACGCCACCGGTATAGGCGCCGTTGGCGTACTGGCATAAATCCTGACCACCCAAAACCGTTTTGGATCCGTCGAGAGCCTGTCGCACCTGAAACAAATAGGCGTAGGACGGGCAAATCGCGCTTTCCATACCGGAAATCTTCGCCAACGCAGGCATCAGAACCCGCAACAGAGCCTCATTCGAGGCCAGATTGCCGTTCATTTTCCAGTTGCCTGCAACTAACTTGACCCGCATTTCCAGCCCGGCCTGAGTAAACCGACGGATTTTACCGGGTGCGCTCCACCCGGTCAATTTGGACTGGCCGGTGCTGCAACGCAAAAAGGGGTTGAATTCAAAAGAATTTTCGGCCCCGAATCATACGGGAACCACCGCGCAGATGCGCTGCACCATTGCCGGCTTGGGTTGCTCCACATGGATATCCTCGAAGGCACAAACGCGGGCGCCTGCAACTACGCGCAACAGTTCACCCCGCTGCAGCAGAAAATCGGGGTTCGCCGGGCGGCCATAGGCCTCGTTGCCCAGCGCGAAAGTTTCGTAAATCAGCACGCCGCCAGGCGCAATGGCGGCCATCAGCGCGGGAAACAACGGCCGGTGCAGATAATTGGTGACCACGACCGCCGCAAACCGGCGTCCAGCATACGGCCAGGGTCCGCCTTCGATGTCAGCACATAATGCGGTGATGCCTGGCGTGCCGGCGAGCCCGGCTATGGCCTCCGCATCGCGATCAACCGTATCAACGGGGTGGCCGCGCGATGCAAAAAATCGCGCATGCCGGCCACTGCCGCAGGCCACATCCAGCACGGCGCCACCCGCCGGCACCATTGCCGCCCAACGCTGCACCCATACAGAGGGCTGATCCATTGCGGTGTGACTGCCAGCGGGAATCTTCAGCGCCATAGGGGGATCACGTGCATGCCATTGCGGATTATCCATGTGCCGTCGGCACACGGGACAATCAGATCACGCGTACATTCTTGAACTGCCAGGGATCAGCCACATCCAGATCTTCCTGAAACGGGTGATTGCGGCCTTGCAGCGGCGTCCAGTCCGAATAAGTGCCGCCCATTTTACCGAGGTACGGAGCGGCAATTTCCAGCACCCGCCGGTAATCCATATGATCCGGGTCAATAATGCCGGCTTGTGGATTCTCCATCACCCACACCACCGCACCAAGCACACCCGCAGCTACCTGCAGGCTGGTGGCATTGTTATGCGGGGCCAGCTTGCGCGCCTCCTGGATCGACAACGTCGATCCGTACCAGTACGCCCCCTTCTTGTGGCCCAGCAGCAGCGCACCCAGTTCATCCACCCCGTCGGTAATCTCGTCGCGGTACAGGCGGCGCTGATCCTGCCCCACCCAGTTGCGGCCCGCCAGTTCGTGCAACGACAGTACGGTGTCGTCGCAGGGATGGTAGGCATAGTGGCAGGTCGGCCGGTACACCACCTTGTCGCCATCGCGCACGGTCAGATAATCGGAAATCGATATCGCCTCACCGTGCGTAATCAGCCAGCCTTGAAACGCGCCTTCATTGGGCGTCCAGGTACGCACTTTGACCGACGCGCCGGGACGGTCCAGGTAGATCGCTGCCTTGCAGCCAAACTCATGCTCGCGACCCTCCGGTGGAAAATATTTTTCATGGCTGCCCCAGCCGAGTTCGCAGGGCTGCGAGCCTTCACCGATGAAACCATCCACTGACCAGGTATTCACAAACTCTCCGCGACGCTTGCGCGGCGTGGCGACCTGGGTATCGCGTTCAGAACAATGAATGCTCTTGATGCCCAGTTCCATGGCGAGCCGTGCCCACTGATCCCTGCCCTGCGGGATTTCGGTAAGTCCCAAAATGTCACGCGCCAGATCAACCAGGCCCTGCTTGACCCAGTGCGAAATCAAACCCGGGTTCGCCCCATGCGTGGGTATTACCGTCGCCCCGCCGGGATACTTTTTGCGTAACGCCAGCACTTCCTCGCGCTGGCCGTAATTGGAACGGCGTGATGCCGACACCGACTGGTCGGTATAGCCCCCCGCCCACGGCTCTATGCACGAGTCTGTGTAGAGCACGCCTTTTGCACAACAGAACTCAATCAGCGCGGAACTCGCGACATCGACCGACAGATTGATCAGTAAGTCGCCCTTGTTCAACAGCGCGCCCAGGACCGCGCGATAGTTTTCGCGCGTGAGGGGATTTATCTCGTAACGTATGCCAAAGGTTTCGGCTTCATCACGACCGCGGTCATGTCCGGTGAGTATGGAAATGCGTTCCTTCGGAATATCGATGTGGCGCAGCAACAGTGGCAGTACGCCCTGCGCGACGGAACCGAAGCCGACAAAAACGATTTTTCCCTGAAATTTGTAATATTTTTTATCTGCCATTTCATAAACTGGTGTTGTCGTTTTTAGGGAACCCGGAGTCTAACAATATTTGCCTGAGGCGCACAGCAGATCGGCTGGCGCCTGCAATTGCTCCGACTCGGTGAAGCCGATATCACGTATGCGCGCATCATGTCCGGGCGCAACCGGGACCGCACCGGCTGCGGGTACGCAGGCCACTGCACGCCGCCCGCGCCACTGGCGCGGCGACTATACGCCGCCGCCGCAACCCAGCGGCGACCTGTCGTTTATTGATGCAATTCATTGTTTTTGTTGGTGATTAAAAATTAACCGGAATGGCGTCATGGATTGAAGAAAACGCCAATGAAAGCGTTTGCATTTGGCCTGCGCTTTCTCTAATCTTGACGCCGAGCGCAACGCGGCGTTGGGCGATGCTGAACTGCAAAAACCACGGCCCGACATAAAAAAATACAGACGCTGCGCGACACAGCCACAACCAAAGGAGATCGCATGATTACCGCATCGCTACAAAGAACACTGCTCGCGGCCGGCATCACCATGGCAGGTGCGTTCGCAGTGGCTGCACCCGCAATGGCGCAGGAAAAATATCCGTCACGCCCTATAGAATTTGTCGTGCCCTGGGGACCGGGCGGCGGCGCCGACCAGCTGGCACGCAAGATCGCACCCGGTCTGGAAAAAGCGCTGGGCGTATCACTGCCGGTCATCAATGTCGCAGGCGCCACCGGCCAGACGGGGTTGACCAAAATGCTGACGTCCGCCAACGACGGCTATTCAATTTCAGTATTCATTGCCGATACGCTGGCGCAGCAGATGGGCTCTGCCACCAAATGGAAACTCTCCGATCTCACGCCGGCCGCAGTCATGATCCAGCAGCCTTCCGCCTTTTTCGTCGCCGAAAACAGTCCGCTGAAAACCTGGAAAGACGTAGAAGCCGAAGCAAAAAAACGGCCACTCAAAGTCGGCGTCACCGGTTTCGGCAGCGCCGACGACCTGCATGTCATTTACTTTAATGGCAAAGGACTGAAGCTGCAGTCGGTACCGTTCCCGAAGCCGGCTGAACGCTACACCTCCGTACTCGGTGGTCACGCCGATCTGATGTACGAACAACTGGGCGACGTCAAAAGCTTTCTCGATGGCAAACAGATGCGCCCCGTGGTGATCTTTGCCGACAAGCGCTTTCCCGCATTCAGCGACATACCCACCGGCAAGGAACTCGGCCACAACATTATCATCAGCCAGTTCCGCGCGATCGTCATGAAAGCAGGCACCGACGCCGCCCGGGTCAAGGCCGTATCCGAAGCGCTGGCGAAAGTCGCCGCCTCCGACGATTACAAGGCATGGCTCAAGGATCAGTTTGCCGAGGCCGACAGCTTTGTGCCTGCAGCCGGAGCCGTCGCCTTCATGAATGGCGAACTGGACACCATGCGCAAGTACGCACCGAAATAATAGAAACAGAAACGGCCACGTGGCACGCGCAACCAGGCGTGCCACGATTTCGCGCACTGCAATGACCCGCAATGTTATGACCCGCACTGCATCAATATTATGTCGGCCCCGCTGATTGCGCGCCTGCGCCTGCTGGCACCCTACGTTCTGGTATGCAGCATCGGCAGCTTTCTGTATTACACCGCCATGCAGATCGATTTCCAGCGCCGTTCCGGCGTGCTAGGTCCTGATTTCTGGCCCAAACTGATACTCGGCCTGCTGATTGCGGTCTGCGCTTACGAAATCATCCGCCTTGCGCTGGCAAAGGACCTTGACACCGGCACGGCAGGCGTCCTCGAGGAGATCACACACGGCGTGGATACGGCGCCGGGCCCGGAAACACCGCCACCGCAGAACCAGCCCCTGCGCCTGCTCGCCGGCATGGCCGCCACGCTGGCCTATGTCGCGCTGGTCGCCACCACCGGTTTTTTTCTGACCACCGCCGTCTACATTGCCGCGTTCCTGATCATCGGCGGCTACAAGAAAAGAAAAGTCATTGCCACCATGAGTGTCGGCGGTGCGCTGCTGCTGATGTTCATTTTCATGAAGCTGGTCTACGTGTCACTGCCCATAGGCAGCGGCCCCTTTGCCGACCTCACGATCCTGCTGATGAAACTGATGGGCATACGCTGAATGGAAAACACGCTGACATTGCTGATGCACGGTTTCATCCAGGTCATGCAGCCGGTGAACCTGATGTTCCTGACCATCGGCATCGTGCTCGGCTTGCTGGTCGCCGTGCTACCCGGATTGACGCTGGTGATGGGTGTCGTGCTCGCGCTGCCCTTCACCTACAGCATGGACGTCATTCCGGCGATCATCCTGCTGACGGCGATGTACGTCTCCGGCACCTACGCCGGCGCCTGGACCTCCATACTCTTTCGCGTACCGGGCGAACCCATCGACGTACCACTGCTGTGGGACGGCTATCCGATGGCGCGTAAGGGTGAAGCCGCGCAGGCCCTGGGCTGGACGCTGATTGCCGCATTCTTCGGCGGCATGGTCGCCGCCACCACCATGGTACTGCTGGCGCAACCCGTGGCGAAAATCGCCCTGACTTTTTCTTCGCCTGAATATTTCGCGATCATCTTCTTCGGCCTCGCCAGCGTGGTGTCGCTGGGCAGCGGCAAGCTGGCCAACGCACTGATCAGCCTGTTTGCAGGCATTCTGCTGGCCACGGTCGGCGTAGACGACACCTACGGTGCGCACCGCTTTACCTTCGGCGTGCCGATACTCGCCGACGGCATCGACTATCTGGTGGTCATGGTCGGCGCCTATGGCCTGGGCGAAGTATTCATGCGCATGGAACAGGGCTTCCGTTCGCCGCAACTCGAAAAGGTGGGTGACATCCGTACCCGGCTGCCCAGCCTGGCTGAGGCGCTGGCGATGAAAGCCACGTTCATCCGCGGCGGACTGGCCGGCATATTCATCGGCATCGTGCCCGGCGCCGGCGCCACCGTTGCGTCGTTTCTGTCCTACGGCATCGAAGCCCAGTACGGTAAGCGCCGGCACCAGATGGGTAGCGGCATCCCCGAGGGCATCGTCGCGCCGCAGACGGCAGCCACCGCATCGGTGGGCGGCGCCTTGATTCCGCTGGTGACCATGGGCATACCGGGCAGCGGCGCCACCGCCATCATCCTCGGCGCTTTCCTGCTGCACGGGCTGCAACCCGGGCCGCAGGTATTCCAGACTTCCAGCCACATCATCTATGCCCTGTTCGCCTCGGTGTTTGTCGGCATCATCGTCATGTGCCTGATCGGATACTTCGCCACCAAGTTCATGGTAAAGGTGCTCGATCTGCCGGAAGTCATCGTCTCGGCCTACGTCGTGATGTGCTGCCTGCTCGGCGCATTCGCCGCGCGCAACAGCCTGACCGATGTCTGGCTGATGGTGATTTTCGGCATCATCGGCTACTTGTTCGAACGTTTCGGCTTTCCGATCACGCCGATGGTGCTGGGCGTGATCCTCGGCCCGCTCGCCGAAACCAATTTCATGACCACCATGATCAGCTTCAGCAACGACTGGACTGTGTTCTTCACCCGCCCCGTCGCCAGTCCCATCATGTGCGTGGCTATAATCACCCTGATCTGGCCGCTGTTCCGTCACTGGCGGCAACAGCAACGCAGGACGAAGTAGCTTGGGTTGCAGTAAATCAAGGAGTTTGTATGTCCGCCGTTGAAACACCGGTCGCATCTGCCGAAGCATCTGTGGTCGCCACATTGGTGGCCCGCGCGCGCCAGGCGCAGGCCACCATAGCAAGTTACTCGCAGGGGCAACTCGATGAACTGGTAACCGCCGCCGGCTGGGCCATCATGGAACCCGCGCGCAACAAAACACTGGCTGAGATCGCGGTACGCGACACCGGCCTTGGCAATGTCGCCGACAAGATCAACAAGAATCACCGCAAAACGCTGGGTCTGCTGCGCGACCTGCAGGGGGCTATTTCCACCGGAGTGCTCGCTGAATACCCCGATCAAGGCATTACCGAAATCGCACGCCCCATCGGCGTGGTTGCCGCCGTGGTGCCGTCAACCAATCCCGGCGCGACGCCGGCCAACAACATCATCAATGCGCTGAAGTGCGGTAACGCCGTGATTCTGTCGCCGTCGCCCAAGGGCTACTCGACCGCTGCCAAGCTGATTGAATTTATACACACTGAATTCGCGCGCATCGGGGCACCCGCGGATCTGGTGCAGACCCTGCCGCATCCAGTGACCAAGGAATCCAGCAAGGAACTGATGCGTCAGGCCGACCTCGTCGTCATCACCGGCTCGCAGGCCAACGTGCGCGCGGGCTACTCCAGCGGCACGCCGGCGCTGGGCGTGGGCGCCGGCAATGTCGCAGTGATCGTTGACGAAAGTGCTGATTGCGCAGACGCAGCATCAAAAATCATGCTGTCCAAGATTTTCGACAACGCCACCAGTTGCTCGTCGGAAAACAGCGTCATCATCCACGCTGCGGTATATGAGCGCATGCTCAAGGCGCTGACCGCGGCCGGCGGCGTGCTGCTGACCGCACCTGAAAAAGAAACCCTGCAAAAAACCATGTTCCCCGGCGGCAAACTCTCACCTGCCGTCACCGCCCAATCCGTCAAAACAATCTGTGCCATTGCCGGACTCACGCGCGCCGAACTCGTCAACGCCAAATGCCTGATGGTCGAAGAGACCGGCACCGGCAAGGCCGCGCCCTTTTCCGGCGAGAAACTCTCGCCGGTGATGGCCGTCTACAAGGCACGCGATTTCGAGCATGCATTCAACACGCTGCGCGCCATTTACGACTACCAGGGCGACGGCCATTCCTGCGGCATACACACTAAGAATAATGAACAAATTCAACAACTTGGAATGGAAATGACGGTGTGCCGCGTCATCGTCAACCAGGCCCACGCCATTGCCAACGGCGGCAGCTTCGACAACGGCCTGCCGTTCTCGCTGACCATGGGCTGCGGCACCTGGGGCGGCAACAGTTTTTCCGAGAACCTGAACTACAAACACTTCATGAACACCACGCGCATCGTGCGCACCATTCCCCCGCGCGAACCGTCGGTGAATGACATCTTCGGCGCCTACCGCAACAAATACGGCGCCTGATGCCGCGCTTCGCAGTCTTCAGGCCGTGAGCACCAACAAAAGCATCGAATTCTTCGACGCACAGTTCCGCAAGCAGGTTGCGGCCGGCGATTTCGCGCTGAACCCGTTCGAGACAGCCTGCCTGCCGTTCGTGCGCGGGCGCGTGCTGGACTTCGGTTGCGGGCTGGGTAATCTCTCGATCGCTGTGGCGCGCCGCGGGCTCCACGTAGTGGCCGTCGATGCGAGCGAGGCGGCGATCGCACGCATCCGGGAGGTCGCGTCGGCTGAACGCCTCCGGATCGAAGCGCAATGCGCAGAGATCAGCAGTTACGCCATATCCGGGCAGTTTGACACTGTCGTCGCCATCGGCCTGCTGATGTTCTTCCCGCGGGAAACGGCGTTTGGCTTGTTGTCGCAGATACAGGCTCACGTCATCGATGGCGGCACGGCCATCGTCAATACGCTGACCGAGGGCACTACCTACCTGAGCATGTTCGAACCAGGCCATTACCATCTCTTCGGCAAGGACGAATTGCGGGATCTATTTGCGGACTGGGACGTCCTGCACTACACGCACGATCATTTCGATGCGCCGGGGGGCACCACGAAAGCATTCGCGACCATCGTTGCGCAAAAACGTAAGCCCTGATCTCTAACGATCTACTGCAAGTGCGAACCATCCGTCACATTGTTGACCAACAAGCCGCGAAGCAGCCCGCTTCGACGTGGCTGCTCGCCCCCGAGACTGGCAGAGTCATGAATTACGGGCAGTTACAGCGCGAATCGCACGACCTCGGCCTGCACCTGCTAGGCCTCGGCCTCAACAAGGGCGACAAGGTCGCACTGATGCTGCACAACAGCTACCAGGCCGCGCGATTGCTGATCGGCGTGATGTATTCAGGATTCATGGTAGCGCCGCTGAACCTGCTGG
>JBBKXO010000069.1:0-4119 GCA_037969525.1 Burkholderiales bacterium
GCGGCGATCAGCGCGCCGATCAGGCTGTAACGGGCGAACAGCGCGGTGCGTGATTGCGCAGTAGCCGCCCGCGTCAGCAGCGTTTGTTCCAGGGGTGAAAACAAGGTGACGTCACCCGCCGCCGGGTTCAGCGTGCCGATCACCGCCACGACCAGCAAGGGCCAGAATGCCGTCAGCATCGGCACCGCCAGCCCGGTGGCGATCATCAACAGGCTGGCGAGCAGCAGCAGGTGGCGGATCGAATGCCGGTGCGCAATGAAACCGATGCCCAGGGTCATCAGTCCGGAGCCCAGCAGCGTTGCCGTCACCAGCAGACCGACTTCCCACGCGCTGTAGCCCAGCAGCGTCAGGTAATAAGGCAGCAGCAGGCTGACAAAGCCGTCGCCGAAGGCGCGCAGAGCGCGGGCGGCCAGTACGGTGCGCGCATCTGGCTGCGTGCCGGGTGGCAACAACAGATCACGAAGTGGAATCATTGCGGGTTGTGAAGATTAGCAGGAAAGCTGATACGGGATGCATCGGAACGGTGTTGTGCCTGCGCTATACTCGGCGCTTCCCTGAACCACCTTGTGCGGAGGCTACATGATTGATTTATACAGCTGGGCTACACCCAATGGCCATAAAGTCCATATCATGCTGGAGGAAACGGGTCTGCCATATCGTGTGCATGGCGTGAACATCCGCACCGGTGACCAGTTTAAGCCCGAGTTCCTCAAGATCAGCCCGAACAACCGCATTCCGGCCATCGTTGATCCCGACGGTCCGGATGGCGTGTCGATTTCGCTGTTTGAATCGGGCGCGATCCTGTTGTACCTCGCATCCAAGACCGGCAGCTTCCTGCCGGCGGACCTGACGCTGCGCTGGAGCTGCGCGCAATGGCTGATGTGGCAAATGGGCGGGGTCGGCCCGATGTTCGGACAGGCCAATCATTTCCGGCGCTACGCCAAGGACAAGATTGAATACGCGGTGGAGCGCTACACCAACGAGGCCAACCGGCTGACGCATGTGCTCGACAAGCAACTGGCAAATTCGCGGTATGTCTCGTGCAACGAATACACCATCGCCGATATGGCGATCTTCCCGTGGATGCGCAATGCTGAAAGCCGCGGCATCGACATGAACGAATATCCCAACGCCAAGCGCTGGTTTGACGCCATCAATGCGCGTCCGGCGGTAGAACGCGCCCTGCAGGTGCTGTCTAATGAATCGAACAGTAATCCGGTGGACGACAAGGCGCGTGAAGTCATGTTCGGCAAAACCCAGTTTCAGAAACGCTGATTTTTCAGGATTTGCCTCCGAGCACACCCGAATTGACTCTTGAGAAAAAAAACGTTGCGCTGCTGTGTGCGGCGCAATCGTTGCTGTTTACCAACAACACCATCCTGATCGCCATCAACGGTCTCGCCGGATATGCGCTTGCCACCGACAAATCCCTGGCCACGCTGCCGGTTACTTCCTATGTGATCGGCGCTGCGCTGACCACGCTGCCGGTGTCGCACCTGATGCGGCGGGTGGGGCGGGTCAACGGTTTTACCATCGGCACGCTGATTGGCATCCTCGGCGCGCTGATCTGTGGATTCGCCGTTTACAGCCACGATTTCTGGTTGCTGTGCGGGGGCACGCTGGTGATGGGAATTTACAATGCTTCGGGCCAGTATTACCGCTTTGCCGCTGCAGACATATCCAGTGCGGAGTTCAAAAGCAGGGCCATATCACTGGTCATGGCCGGCGGCCTGGTGGGAGGGGTGCTGGGACCGCAGACCAGCAAACTGACCAAGGACCTGCTGCCAGGCGAGTTTGTCGGCAGCTATCTGGCACTGATTGGTTTTTGCATGGTGGCGCTGGTATTGCAGCGCATGATGCGCATCCCGCGCCTCACCGCAGCCGAGCAATTGGACCAGGGCCGGCCGCTGAGGGAAATCGCCCGCCAGCCGGCGTTCCTGGTGGCGGTGATGTCGGGCATGATCGGCTACGGCGTGATGAACCTGCTGATGACGGCAACGCCGCTGGCGATGAAATCTTCCGCACACCCCTTCAGTGACGCCGCTTTTGTCATTCAGTGGCATGTCATTGCCATGTTCGCGCCTTCGTTCTTCACCGGCACGCTGATCAAGCGCTTTGGCGTGCGCACCATCCTTTTCACCGGCGTGCTGCTGAGCCTGGCCTGTGTGGCGATTGCGCTGTCCGGCGTCGAGGTCATGCATTTCTGGGTGGCGCTGATGCTGATCGGCGTGGGCTGGAATTTCATGTACCTGGGTGGCACCACGCTGCTCACTGAAACACACACCCCGGCCGAAAGAGCCAAAGTACAGGGCGCCAACGACATGGCGATATTCATCACCATGGCCATCAGTTCGGCCAGTTCCGGCTGGCTGTTTTCGGCCCGCGGCTGGGAGGTCATGAACTATGGCGCCATCCCGTTTTTGGTGCTGGTCGGTTGCGCCATACTGTTCTTCGGGCGCAGCAGCCGGTCGGCCGCAGCCTGAGTCGATTTTCAGCATTTTGGGGTAGAATCGCTGCATCTGGGCAGAGCGGAATTCCCCCATTTCGCTTTGCCTTTATTTTTATATAAAAAACAATGGGTTAGTAAGAGGAGCCAGTGATGAATCAGCCCGCGACCAAGGCGCAAGTTACGCCTGCGATGGAGAGCCCGGCCTATGTCAATAATGCCAAGCTGAAGGGCTGGGTTGCCGAAGTCGCGCAACTGACCAAGCCTGACCGCATCCTGTGGTGCGACGGCTCGCAGGAGGAGTACGACCGCCTGTGCAATGAAATGGTCGCCGCCGGCACGCTGACCCGGCTGAACCAGGAAAAGCGCCCTGGGTGTTTCCTGGCCCGTTCCGATCCCGATGATGTCGCGCGCATGGAAGACCGTACCTTTGTCTGCGGCAAAAGCAAGGAAGACGCCGGTCCCAACAACAACTGGGTCGCCCCGGAAGAGATGAAGGCGACCATGAGCAAGCTCTACGACGGTTGCATGCGCGGCCGTACCATGTATGTGATTCCTTTCAGCATGGGTCCACTGGGATCGCCCATTGCCCACATCGGCGTCGAGCTCACCGACTCACCCTACGTGGTGGTCAGCATGCGCATCATGACCCGCATCGGCCGCAAGGTGCTCGATGTGCTGGGCAAGGACGGCGCCTTCGTGCCCTGCCTGCATTCGGTGGGCATGCCGCTGGACCCGGGCCAGCGCGACATTCCCTGGCCCAGCAACAAGGAACACAAGTTCATCACCCATTTCCCGGAAGAGAAACTGATCTGGTCGTTCGGCAGCGGCTATGGTGGCAATGCGCTGCTCGGCAAAAAATGCTTTGCGCTGCGCATCGCCTCGATCATGGCAAAAGAGCAGGGCTGGCTCGCTGAACACATGCTGATCCTTGGCATCCAGCCGCCGGGCGGCAAGAAACATTACATCGCGGCGGCCTTCCCCAGCGCCTGCGGCAAGACCAACCTTGCGATGCTGATCCCGCCCAAGGCGCTGGAAGGCTGGAAGGTCACCACCATCGGTGAAGACATCGCCTGGATCAAACCCGGCGCGGATGGGCGGCTGTATGCCATCAATCCTGAAGCAGGCGCATTCGGCGTCGCACCCGGTACCTCGGAAGAGACCAATCCCAATTGCCTCGCCGCACTGAAGACCAACACCATATTTACCAACGTCGGCATGACCGACGACGGCGACGTGTGGTGGGAGGGCATGACCAAGGAGCCGCCGGCGCACCTCACCGACTGGCGCGGCGGATCGTGGACACCGGACAGTGGCCGCCTCGCCGCACATCCTAATGCGCGCTTCACCGTGCATGCTTCGCAGATTCCGTGCATGGATGAGGACTGGGAAAATCCCGCCGGCGTGCCAATCGACGCCTTCCTGTTCGGTGGCCGCCGCACCACTACCGTGCCGCTGGTCACCGAGGCCAAGAACTGGGCGCATGGCGTGTATCTGGCAGCGACCATGGCTTCCGAAACCACCGCGGCCATCGTCGGCAAGGTCGGCGTGGTACGTCGCGATCCGTTCGCGATGTTGCCGTTCTGCGGCTACCACTTCGGCGATTATTTCAAACACTGGCTCAGCGTCGGCGCCAAGATCAAGCAGGCGCCGAAAATATTTGCGGTCAACTG
>JBBKXO010000070.1:0-9403 GCA_037969525.1 Burkholderiales bacterium
GCACCTTCATTACCGCCGAGAGTTACGCCAGCCAGGGCTTGAATCCTGAGTGGCTGCGTTATTACTATGCCGCGAAGCTGAATTCGACGATGGAAGACATCGACATGAATCTCGATGACTTCGTCGCACGGGTGAACAGCGATCTGGTCGGCAAGTATGTGAATATTGCCAGCCGCGCATCCAATTTTCTGACCAAGTATTTCGATGGTAAGGTAATGCCCGCTTCCGCTTCTGGCGGACCGGTACAGTCGGGCTCAGGCGTCCTTGGCACCTCCGAAGTTGTGAACGCAGTCGCTTTGGCCTATGAGCAACGCGAATTCGGAAAGGCAACCCGATTAATCATGACTTATGCCGACGAGATCAATCAGTATTTCGATACCAACAAACCTTGGGAACTCGCAAAATCCGACACGGCCAGAAAGCAGTTGCATGAAGTATGCAGTGAATGCATTGCTGCTTTCTATCGTCTGACGATACTGCTCAAGCCGATACTGCCGGCTCTCGCAACCCAAGCTGAAGCATTCCTTGGCACACCCGGTCTAAATTGGACGGACTTATCCAAGCGACCGACTGCCATTACACAGTACAAACATCTAATGACCCGCGTCGATCCCAAGCAGATCACGGCACTGGTCGAAGCCAACAAGGAAAACCTCAAAGTGACGACACCGACTCCCCAGCCTGCCGCACCATCGGCTGACAGCGGCACGATCTCGATAGACGATTTCGCCAAAATCGATCTGCGGGTCGCCAGGATTACGACGGCCGAGCACATTGATGGCGCCGACAAGCTGCTGAAACTTTCGCTGGATGTCGGAGCACTGGGCACCAAGCAGGTGTTCGCCGGCATCAAGGCCGCCTACGACCCGGCGCAACTCCAGGGCCGGCTGACGGTGATGGTTGCCAATCTGGCGCCGCGCAAGATGAAATTCGGCATGTCCGAGGGCATGGTGCTCGCCGCCAGCGGTGACGCGCCCGGCCTCTGGCTGCTGGCGCCTGATTCCGGCGCACAACCCGGCATGCGCATTAAATAACGGACCCGTACAGACCACCATGGCCTCCCGTAGCAGCCGCAACGTCATCTGCACCGTCGCCTTCGTCGACATCGTCGAGTATTCGAAGAAGTCAGTGGCTGACCAGATGCGTATCAAGGAACGCTTTAACGAACTGCTGGCGCAGGCGCTCGTGGGTGTGCATGCCAACGACCGCATCATCCTCGACACTGGTGATGGCGCGGCCATCAGTTTCCTCGGCGACCCGGAGGAGGGCCTGTTCCTCGGCCTTGCGCTGCGCGATACGCTTGCCACCACCGGCAAAGACGCACTGCAATTACGCACCGGAATCAACCTCGGGCCGGTACGACTGGTCAAGGACATCAACGGCCAACCCAACATCATCGGTGACGGCATCAACGTCGCCCAGCGCGTGATGTCCTTCGCCGACATCAACCAGGTGCTGGCCTCGCGCTCGTACTATGAAGTCATATCCGCGTTATCCGCAGACTACGCGCATTTATTCGAGTTCGAAGGCGCACGCACCGACAAGCATGTGCGAGAGCACGAGGTGTACTCGCTGGGCAAAGCACCGGCGCCAGAGCGTGCACCCCGCAAGCAACCCGGACCAGTTGCAGTGCAGGCCGCGGCTGCCATGCGCAACCTCAGAGCCGGCACCAGCGCTACCCGCGCGCAAATCATGCGCCGCCCGCCGCTGGCGACTGCGCTGAGCGTGGCTCTGATTCTCGCTTTGGCCATCACGCTGCGACTGACGCTGCGCGATCAGGAAACCCAGTTCCCGCTGCAGACGACGACTACACTGCCAGCCACGTCAACGGTTCCCCGCACTTCGCCGCAGGCAAAGTCGCCCGCGCCCGTTGCCGATGTTGTGCCCGCTGCGGCGCCCAAAACAAAAGTTGAACGCAAACCTCCGGCGCCTGCACCGGCACGCGCCCGCGAAGAGCCTGCTGCACCAGTGGCTACAGGCATCCTGCGGCTGCAAATCCTGCCGTGGGGCGAGGTTTTCGTTGATGGCGACAAGTTCGGCACCGCCCCGCCGATGCGCGACATTGCGCTCAAGCCCGGCCGGCACAAAATCGAGATCCGCAACCCCGGCTTTGCCTCCTATGTTCAGTTTGTCGAGGTGCGCCCCGGGGAAGAGATTAGAATCCGCCATCGGTTCCATTAGGATTACGCCATGCGTCTGTTGATCATCATGTTGTTGCTACTGCCCCTGCTGACCGGCTGTGAATCGGTACAAAAGGGCTTCAAGGACATTACCAAGGACATTACCGCCGCCTTGGACCCGGATGCGCCCAAGCCCAAACCGGCGCCCACGCGTTCGGCCGACGAGCTGCTGACCGCCGGGGTCGCCCAGTATGAAGAAGGTAATTACGCTGCGGCGCAGCGCCTGTTGCAATCCAGCCTCGCCGAGGGCATACCCACGCGGGCCAGCCAGGCGCGGGCTTATAAATATCTCGCTTTCATTTATTGCGTAACCGACCGGGCCGCACAGTGCCGGGAGCAGTTCAATAATGCATTCAGCGCGGATCCAAGCTTCGCACTCACGCCCGCCGAATCAGGCCATCCCAGCTGGGGACCCGTGTACCGCAGCGTCAGCCGGGGCCACTGAGCAGCAGCCAACATGAACCAGCCCGTAAAAATCGGCCGCTATGACGTCGCCTCGGAAATCGGCCGTGGCGCGATGGGCGTGGTATATCGCGCCGTCGACCCCATGCTCGAGCGCACTGTCGCCATCAAGACCATTAACATGGCGCTGGATCCCGGCGAGATGGAACAATATGAAAAGCGCTTCACCATCGAGGCGCGCGCGGCCGGCAGCCTGAATCACCCGAACATCGTCACTATCTACGATATCGGCCGCAGCGGCGACCTCGCCTACATGGCGATGGAATTTCTGGAAGGCCGCGAGCTGAAGGACATTATCGCCGGCCACGAACTGACGGCAGACCGCGCGCTGGACATCGCCGCGCAGATTGCCGACGGCCTGGCCTATGCGCATGAACACGACGTCGTACACCGTGACATCAAGCCCGCCAACATCATGATCCTGCGTGGTGATCGAGCAAAAATTACCGACTTCGGCATTGCACGCATGCGATCCGCCGATGTGCGCACGCAGACCGGCGTCGTGCTCGGCTCGCCGCGCTACCTGTCGCCGGAACAGGTGCTGGGCAAGCGCTGCGACGCACGCGCCGACACTTTCTCTCTGGGCGTGATTCTTTATGAAATGATCACCGGACAGGTGCCGTTCAACGGCATCGACGTCAATTCGCTGATGTTCCAGATCGTCAATTTCAACGCGCCGCCGCCCAGCTCTATCAATGCCGGACTGCCGGCCATGCTCGACCTGATTGTTGCCAAAGCCCTCGCCAAATCTCCGGACGAACGCTACGCCACCATCGCCGAACTTGCAGCCGACCTGCGTGCCTGCCGGCAGCAGGACAGCTCCCTGGCCGTGACCCTGCCGCCGCGCGCGCCCACACCCTCGATAAAGTTGGAATCCTCCGCTGACCTGTTCATGGATCCCCCGCCCGCGTCCCGTGCCGAAGACCAGAACGACACTGACGATACACTGCCCGGCGACACCATGCCCGCGCGCGGGCTGGCCAAGGGTTTTGATTCCATGGGGGCAACCATGCGCCTCGCGGTAAAGACTGGCGCCATCACCGATCCCAATACTTTCGCCGCCACCTTCGGCGTCAGTCGCCACTCCATTGATGCGGCGATCATGGATGCCGAAGACGAATCCGAGCGCAGCTGGGCTGCCACCACGATGATGCGCGCCCCGCCGTGGTCGCAGCGCGACCGCAGGATATTCCTCGGCGCCATGGCCGGCGCCACAGTACTGGGCGCACTCATCGTTTTTATCTGAAGGGGGATCATGCGCATCGCCGCCGTCGAGGCCATCGCCATCGACATTCCCCTGAGCCGGAATTTCGGGGGCTCGACCTACAGCGTACTCAAGCGCTCAACGGTAATCACCCGTCTGCGCACCAGTGACGGCCTCGTCAGCGAGATCTACAACGGCGACAACCGCGCCCATGGCACCCAGATCGCCCACCTGATTGAAAATGAATTATTAAATGTAATCAATGGGTTGAGTATATTCGAGCGGGAGCGCGCCTGGAGCAACATGTTTGCGCTGACGCACTCGGCCAGCGACAAGAAACTGCTACTAGAAGCCATTGCCTGCGTGGATTGCGCAATCTGGGACCTCACCGGCAAGGCGCTGGGCAGAAGTGTTCGCGAACTGCTGGGCGGTTACACCGACAGTCTGCCGCTGATTTCCATCGGCGGCTATTACATGCCGGGCAAAACCCACGCCGACATCGCGCGTGAAATCGAGTCCTATCGCGACGCCGGGATGGCCGGCTGCAAATTCAAGGTCGGCGGATTGACCCCGGAAGAGGATGCGCAGCGGGTCGCCGTTGCGCGCAAGGCCGCAGGCGATGATTTCATCCTGTGCGTGGACGCCAACCGCGGCTGGGCCGCTGAGGATGCAATACGCTTTGCACGACTGGTCGAGATCCACAACATTCGCTGGTTTGAAGAACCCTGCCACTGGTACGACGATGCTGCGCAAATGGCGCAGGTGCGGCAAGCCACCACCATTCCGGTCACCGCCGGCCAGAGCGAAATCACCAGCCATGCTATCCGGCGCCTGATCGATGCCCGCGCAGTCGATCTGGTCAATTACGACGCCTCCGAAGGCGGCGGCGTCACCGACTGGCTGCGTGCAGCGCATCTTTGTGCGGCCGCCGGCGTGGCAATGGCGCATCATGAAGAAGCCCAGATCGCCAGCCACCTGCTGGCAGCAGTATCCCACGGCACCTACGCCGAATGTTTTGCCGATCCCGCGCGCGACCCGGTATGGCAGCACCTGTGGGTCAACCGGCCTGCCGCGAAGGATGGCCTGATGCCGGTCGCGACCGGCCCCGGCTTCGGCATTGAACTGGATGAAAAAATGATCCGCAAGTTCCGCACGAACTGATTATCCGCACCCTGGTACAGCCTCCATCCTCAACATGCCCAACCTGCCCCGCTTTCGCCCGCGCCTGTTCGAAATGCTCGGCGAATACAACGCCAGCCGCCTGCGCCAGGACGTGCTCGCCGGCATTACGGTCGGCGTGCTCGCGCTGCCGCTCGCCATCGCCTTTGCCATAGCCTCGGGGATGACACCCGAGTCGGGAATATTCACCGCAGTCATCGCCGGATTCATCATTTCCGCACTCGGCGGCTCGCGCGTACAGATCGGCGGACCCACCGGCGCCTTTATCGTCATCGTCTACGGCATCGTCGTCCAGTACGGCGTCGCCAATCTGCTGATCTGCACGCTGATGGCGGGCATCATGCTGCTGGCCATGGGCCTGCTGCGCATGGGCACCTGGATCCGCTTCATCCCGGTGTCAGTAATCAGCGGTTTCACCAAAGGCATCGCCGTGCTGATCCTGCTGTCGCAGGTCAGGGATTTCCTCGGCCTGACCACCGAGCAATTGCCTGCTGATTTTTTCGCGCAGATCGTCGTGCTGTGGAACGCACTGCCCACCATCAACTGGCCCACGCTGATTCTGAGCATCGCCTGTCTGCTGCTGATCCTGCTGTGGCCTAAACAATGGCGTGTGGTACCCGCACCCGTGGTCGTACTGGTACTCGGCACCGTAGGAGTGGCGCTGTCGGGACTGCCGGTCGAAACCATAGGCTCGCGCTTCGGCGGCATCCCGCAGGGCTTGCCCCAATTTGCACTCCCCGAACTGACCGTGGAAACCATACGCCATCTGATAGGCCCGGCCATTGCCATCGCGGTGCTGGGTGCGATCGAATCGCTGCTGTCGGCCACCGTCGCCGACAACATGATCGACGACCGCCACAATCCCAACCAGGAACTGATGGCACAGGGCATCGCCAATATCGTCGCCCCTCTATTTGGCGGTTTTTGCGCGACCGGCGCCATCGCCCGCACCAGCACCAACGTGCGCATGGGTGCCTTTGGACCGCTGTCAGGCATCGTGCACGCAGTAACGTTGCTTGCCATCGTGCTGATTGCCGCGCCGCTCGCCCAATATGTGCCGCTCGCTGCACTGTCTGCCATCCTCGTCGTGGTCGCCTGGAATATGGGGGAATGGAACCATTTCAGAGAAATGCGCCGCTATACGATGAATTACCGCGCCATCCTGCTGGCGACTTTTGTGCTGACCGTCGTATTTGACCTGACCGTCGCCGTCGAGGTGGGCATGGTCATGGCCGCGTTGTTCTTCATTACGCGGATTTCATCGTTGACCGGCGTCGTGGCCATCGGTCCGGACGGCGTCGCCGGAGGCAGGGTGCGGATTTACGAGATGTTCGGCTCGTTGTTCTTCGGCTCCGCCAACAAGGTCGAACCGCTGCTCGCACGAGCTGAACCTTCCGATTCGACACGCGCCATCGTGCTCGACATGCAGAAAACCATTAACGTAGACACCACCGGCCTCGACATACTCGAAGCATTGCGCCGCAAGCTGGTGAAAAACGGCAAGACCCTGATCATCACCGGCGCCGGTGCCCAGCCGCTGTCACTGTTTCAAAGATCCGGGTTCAGCACGCGACTCGGCGAGGAAAATCTCCTCCCCAACCAGGCTGATGGCGTCGCGCGTGCGCTCTTCGTCGCGGGAGCCGCTTAGACCGGCAGCCGCGTGCTCAGCGCCCGCGGCATGCAAAACGCAGGCGGTAAGTAAAAGGGGCGGCCAGAGCCGCCCCTACATAGCCAAACAAAAAACCGGTTACGGGCGCAGGTAGGCGTAGCCTTCGCGCTGCTGCAGACGCGTGATCTCCGCCACGCCGGAGGGCACAAAAGTCGCTTCCGGCAAGAACTTGCTCTTGTCGAGTTTCCGGTTGCGCAGCGTGATCTGGCACACATCGAACTGCACGCCCTGCGCCTTCAGTTGTTCAACTCGAATGTTGTACGGGTTGCCGCCCTTGTCCTTGGCACCGTCGAACAGGAAATCCACGCCGCGCGCGTGGGACACGACTACGATCTTCGCCTTCGGGTTGACTTCCAGATGATTGCCGATGTTGCGCAATGCACCCACCGCCTGCTCATCAGTATCGTTGACGTGATAAACCACTTTGTCTTCGGCAACATTGGCCTTGGCGCCTGCGCCGCCTGTCGTGGCGCAGCCGGAAGCCAGTGCAGCGACCACCAAAATGGAACCGATTGCCGCGGATTTGATCATGCTCCTCATAAACTCCTCCAATTAGGAAATAAATTAAAATTATTGACGTAACATCACTAAATTCATGCTGCACAAAGGCTACCCTGCCCGAGTCAAAACAGCAACCGGCATGCCGTCACACATGAGTGAAATAATAACGCGTCATCTGTCGATCCGCGGCCGCGTGCAGGGGGTCGGCTTCCGCAATTACATGGCATACAAGGCAGCGGAACTGGGCATACGCGGCTGGGTGCGCAACCGCGTGGACGGCAGCGTGGAAGCCGTCGTGCAGGGAACATCCTCAGCAGTCGCCGCCGTCATCGAATGTGCGCACCGCGGTCCGCGAGCTTCACAGGTTATCAGTGTCGATGTGCATGACGACAGCGGAAAATATGCGTCGTTTGATATGCGCCCCACACTCTGACGCCGCCGGCTTTGCCAGCCACCTACTCGGAATTGCCGTAGAGGATGTTTACATTCTCCGGCTGCAGCCAATCCGACAACGAGCGGATCAGGTCCTCATTGATATTCACCTGCCAGGACTGCCCCAGTTTCACTTCGCAGCGCGCCCCGTTGCTGCTGTATTCAACAGCCACCGGACATGAGCCCTGGCGGTGCGGCGCCAGCAATTCCTTCAGCTTGCTGCCCGACGACTGCCCGTTGCAAGTCAGTCGAATGCCGCGCGCATAACGATTCCGGGCTTCATTCAGATCAAGGACATTCATCGCTTCCAGGCGCAGCGATTCGCCTCCGCCGTTGCCCCCGTGACCATTGTCGCTCTCGGATTCGGCGCCGCGATAGCGCTGGCGGCCACGCACTTCAATCACCAGCAATTCATCCTCGCGCAGCTTGTGGCGAAACCGATCGAACGCCTCGCGGAACACCACCACTTCGTGCTTGCCGGTGTCATCAGCCAGGGTGACGATGCCCATGCGCCCGCTGGCGGTGTTCTGCACGCGCACCGACAGCACCACGCCGGCGATGCTCACCGTGCGCCCGGCGATATCGCTGGCGGTCTGCAATTCGCCCAGTTTCTTGCTGACCATGCGCCGCACTTCGTCGCGATAAACGTTGAACAGGTGATCACTGCGGTAATAACCCAACGCCAGTTTCTCGTTCTGCAGCAGTTCCTTCTTGCTCCAGCGCGGCACATCGGCCGGCGCCACCACCCGCGGCGCGTCGGTCGCATCGCCGAATAAACTGGTCTGCGAAGCTGAGCGGCTCGCCTGCTCCGCGGACTCCAGTGCGAGCCCGACGCAGGCCATCAGCTCGGCGCGGTTGTCATTGACGCTGTCGAAAGCGCCGGCGCGCACCAGCGACTCCACCACGCGGCGGTTGACCAGGCGCTTGTCCACACGGTGACAGAAATCAAACAGGTCGCGGAACGGCCCGTCGGCCTTACGCACTTCAACCAGATGGTTGACCGCGCCTTCACCGCTACCCTTGACGCCACCCAGGCCGTAGCGGATGCGCTTGTCATCCACCGGCTCGAATCGAAAGCCGCTGCTGTTGACGTCGGGGGCCAGCACTTCCAGCCGGTTGTCACGCGCGTCATCAACCAGCTGCTGCACCTTGTCAGTGTCGTTCATCACCGCCGACATGTTGGCCGCCATGAATGCGGCCGGATGATGCGCCTTCATGTACGCAGTCTGGTAGGCCACCAAGGCGTAAGCCGCAGCGTGCGACTTGTTGAAGCCGTAGCCGGCGACTTTCTCCATCAGGTCGAACAACTCGTCGGCATTGCGGTTCGTCAGCCCGTTCTTGTCTGCACCTGCCTGAAACTGGCCGCGATGCTCGGCCATTTCCTCCGGCTTTTTCTTGCCCATCGCGCGGCGCAGCAGGTCAGCACCACCGAGGCTGTAGCCACCGATGATCTGCGCCATCTGCATCACCTGCTCCTGATACACCATGATGCCGTAGGTTTCGGACAGCACGCTCTCTACGCGCGGATCCGGATAACTGAAACGCTTGCCGTGCTTGCGCGCACAGAATTCCGGGATCAACTCCATCGGCCCCGGGCGGTACAACGATACCAGCGCAATCAAATCACCGAAGCGGTCCGGCCTGGCGCTTTTCAGCAGATCGCGCATGCCGCGTGATTCAAACTGGAACACGGCCGTAGTATTGGCTTTCTGGAAAATTTCATATGCAGGCTTGTCGTCGAGCGGCAGCTTTTCCAGCCGCAGTTGACTCTTGGGG
>JBBKXO010000071.1:0-6997 GCA_037969525.1 Burkholderiales bacterium
ATGATAATCAGGATGGGTTCAATCTGGGCGCTAAGATTCTTCAGGTCATATTCCACGTCCCGCTGATACAAGTCGGCAATTTCCTCGGTCAGGTCATCGAGTGCGCCCGATTCCTCGCCGACGGCGATCATCTGCAGCACCACCGGCGTGAATACCCCCGCCTCGCGCGCCGTGCGCAGCACCGATTCGCCACGCTCCACACCCTCGCGCATGCCCTGGATGCGCCCGGCAATAAACACGTTGTCTACGGTATTGGCCACCATGCTCAGACTGCTGGTGACCGGCACGCCGCTTTTAAACGCCAGGGAAAAACTGCGCGCAAACCGGGCCAGCGTGGCCTTGAGTATGATCGGTCCGGCGATCGGGATGCGCAGCTTGAACCAGTCCCAGTGCAGGCGGCCGGCCGGGGAATTGGTCCAGGCGCGGAAACCCACTACCGCCAGCACCAGCGCCGCCAGCAGGAACGGCCAGTACGCCACCATGAAATTAGAAAACGCGATCAAACCCTTGGTCAGTACCGGCAGTTCCGCCTTGAAGCCGGCATACACCTTGGCAAAGGCCGGGATCACCCAGATGTTGATGATCACGATCGCGAGCGCCATAGTCGCCACCACGAAGGTCGGATAGCGGATCGCCGCCTTGACCTGGTCGCGCATGTATTTTTCGAAATCCAGGTGATGAAACAGCCGCAGGAAGACTTCTTCCAGCCGCCCGGTCTGCTCGCCGACGCTGACCATTGCAACGTAAAACGGCCCGAACACCTCGGGGTGTCTGCCCAGCGACGCCGACAGTTCTCGGCCGGTGTCCAGACTCTCACGCACGTCGCGCACCACTTCTGCAAAACGCTTGTTGTCGGTGGAATCCTCCAGCCCCTTCAGCGCCCCCATGATGGGCACGCCGGCCTTGAGCAGCGTATACATCTGCCGGCTGAACAGCAGTACTTCGATATGTGTTACTTTTTTCCTGCCGAATCCCAGGCTCAGGCTAGAACTCTCACTCGGTGGCGGCACAGATGGATTGATTTCCAGCGGCACGATGCCCAGTCCGAAGAGCTGACCGGCCACTGCGCCGCTGTCTGCACCTTCCAGTACACCCTGCACCAACTTGCCGCGCCCGTCGCGTCCCTTGTAGGCGAAGAATGGCATCCTCCCGCCTATTCCTCGAGCTGGCTGCTGATGCGCATGGCCTCTATGGGCGAAGTTCTGCCCTTGGCCGCCAGTTCCGCGGCATGACGGCGCAGCGTTTCCTTGCCGATCTGCTGGCGCGCAACGTTCATCAGCTTCTGCATGTCGTCCTGGTTGGCGGCCTCCACCACCGGCTTGGTCATCTCCAGCATTTCATAGACGCCGGTGCGGCCGACATAACCGGTGCCGTTGCAGTAGGTGCAGCCGCGGCCGTGCTTGTAGGTGTACTCGTCAACACGGTCACCGAGCTCGCTGCGCAACCATTCGTGCTCTGACGGCAGCGGCTGGTAATCCTCGCTGCAGCTCTCGCAGATCACCCGCACCAGGCGCTGCGCGATCACCAGTTGCAGCGACAGCGCAACCATGTAGCGCGGCGCGCCCATGTCGAGCAGGCGCACCGGCGTGCTGATGGCGTCATTAGTATGCAGCGTCGAGAACACCATGTGGCCCGTCATCGCGGCGCGCAGGCCGATTTCGACGGTATTCTCGTCGCGCATCTCGCCGACCAGCACCACATCCGGATCCTGCCGCAAAGCCGAGCGCAGTACGCGATCGAACGTCAGTTCTATTTTTTCGTTGATCTGCACCTGGTTGATGCCGGGCAGCCGGTATTCCACCGGGTCTTCGACGGTGATGATCTTGCGCTCCGGGGTGTTCAACTCGTTGAGCGCCGCATACAGCGTCGTGGTCTTGCCGCTGCCTGTCGGCCCGGTGACCAGCACCATGCCGCTGGGTCGCTGAATCACCTCGCGCACCTTGACCAGCATGTTCTCGGGCATGCCGATGTTATCCAGCCCGAGTATGCCGCTACTCTGGTTCAGCAGGCGCATGACCATGGACTCGCCGTGCTGGGTGGGCATGGTCGATATCCGCACATCGATTGCCACATTGCGCACCTTGATATTGAAGCGCCCATCCTGCGGCAGCCGCTTCTCGGATATGTCGAGACCCGACATCAGCTTCAGGCGCAGCACCACAGCGGAAGCAATCTTCGGATCAGCCTCCATCTGCAGATGCAGTACACCATCTATGCGGAAACGGATTTGCAGCCGCCGCTCCTGCGGTTCGATGTGGATATCTGAAGCGCGGGCCTGCGTGGCATCCTCAAATACTGTCTGCAGCAGTTTGACGACCGGCGCTTCTTCCATGCCGGGGGTCGTCGTCAGGGCACCGAAGTCTACAACTGCCGTATCGCCGAGATCCTCACCCAGTTCCTGCGCCAGCCCGGTAATCTGTTCCGTCCGCCGGTAACTACGGTCAATGGCGCGCAGCAGTTCAGTTTCAGTCACCACGGCAAGTTTGATATCGCGTTTCAGCTGGCGGGCGATTTCATCGTACGCTGTCAGATCGGTCGGGTCAGCCATGCCCACCAGATACGATTCGCCCCGGTCTGCCAGTACCATGGCGCGGAAACGCCGGGCCTGGGTTTCCGGCAGTGTGGTGATGACTTCGCGTTTGACGTTGAATTGCTTGAGGTCGATGTATTCGGCGCCGAGTTGCCGGGCCAGCGCCTTGGAAATCTGCTCCTCGGTGATGAATCCCATCTCGATGAACACACGGCCGAGACGGCGTCCGGTTTTTTTCTGCTCGTCGAGCGCGTTATTCAGCTGCGCTTCGGTCAGTAGTTTTTGCTGGACGAGAATCTCGCCCAAACGGATTTTTTCAGGACGTCCCATTCAGTTTTCGCTCAAAATAGCATTGACCATTACAGTGGCATGGTAAACAGTGTGCCACACACCGGTTCTGCGCGCATTGCGCATGTTATTGATAATTAAGAATATCCGCTACTCGCGCTGGTGACAACCGGACTCCACACTCCCAGATACCCCATGTTCGACATCGTACTGTACGAACCCGAAATCGCCCCCAATACCGGCAACGTCATGCGACTGGCTGCCAACACCGGTGCACGGCTGCATCTGGTGCGACCGCTGGGGTTCACCCTGCGTGACCGCAACCTGGCACGTGCGGGACTGGATTACCGGGCACGCATGGAAATGACCGTGCATGATGACTGGACAGCGTGCTGCGGGCATTTCAACGGACGACGGATGCTGGCCATCTCCACCCGTGGCGGCATGCGTTACGACACAATGCATTACGCCGTGGATGACGTACTGGTGTTTGGTCCGGAAACCCGCGGCCTGCCGGCGTCCGTGCTGGATGGTTTTGCGGTCGCTCATCGCCTGCGCGTGCCGATGCAGGCGGAAAACCGCAGCCTGAACCTGTCGAATGCGGTGGCTATCGTCACCTATGAAGCGTGGCGGCAGCTGGGCTTCCGCGACGGTGCCTGAAGCCGTCAGCCGCGATGTGCTGGCAAATGCTCAGGTTTGGCGTCACGAGCAAGCAATTCCCGGACGACGCCGGCTGCGTGCGCCGGTTGCGCCAGCACGCGACAAACTGCGTCGGTGATGGGCATTTCAATACCGCAGACACGGGCACGGCGTCGCACTTCTTCCGCGGTAAACACGCCCTCGGCGACATGGCCCAAATTCGCCTGCGCTGCTGTCACGTTCTCGCCACGCGCCAGCGCCAGACCCACGCGCCGGTTGCGCGACAGATCCCCGGTGCAGGTCAGTATCAAATCACCGACACCGGCAAGACCCATGCAGGTCTCGGCGCGGCCGCCCAGCGCCACGGCAAAACGGGTCATTTCGGCCAGGCCCCGGGTCACCAGCGCAGCCCGCGCATTCAGCCCCAGGCCCAGTCCGTCGCACACTCCTGCCGCAATGGCAATGACATTTTTCACCGCGCCGCCGACCTCGACACCGATCACGTCATCATGCGAATAAACCCGCAGTGTTGGCCCGTGCAGCGCCTGAGCTGCCGCAGCCGCGAAATTGCGATCAGCCGCCGCCAACGTCAGGGCCGCCGGCAATCCGGCAGCAACTTCCTGCGCAAAACTGGGACCGGACAGCACGGCCCCGCGGGCATGCGCAGCCGAATCGGTGTTCATTACCTCTGCAAAAACTTCGTGCGGCAGCCGCGCATCCGGGCGCTCGAATCCTTTGCACAGCCAGATCACCGGGGCATCACAGCGCGCATCCCGGATGGCCTGCAATACCGGCCGCAGTCCGGCGACGGTCACCGCGACGACCAGATAATCGCGGCCAGTAGTGGCCCGCGCCAGATCAGATTCGATCTGCAGGTTTTCCGGAAAAGCGACTCCAGGCAGGTAACGCTCGTTGGCTCGTTCGCGGCGCATGGCAGCCATCTGCTGCGGGTCGCGCGCCCACAGCGTGACCTGGTGCCTGCCTGCAAGGTTGATGCCGAGGGCGGTACCCCAGGCGCCGGCACCGAGTACGGTGAACTTCATGATTGATCGGGACATACAGCTCGGGCCGTAAGGACCGCGTTGATGCGGGGCCGGTCAGCTGCCCCAGACATCAGTCGCGCGCACGTAACCGGCAACACCGTCACGATGTTTGACGTGTATCCAGCCGCTGTTCGCGCCCCCCACCACATTCAGCAACAGATCACGCTGCGCTTCGAATGCGACCGGCGCATCATCCGCGGGCTTCTGGCGCACTGTCACGATGGCCTTGACCAGCACGGTACGTGAGTTGTCCAGCGATTTAGCTTCGACCCAGGACAACTCACCGGCGGCATCACGCACCTTGATCCAGCCCTCGACCTGCACCACCAATTCCAGCGGGTAGCCCTTGTTGACGATATACAGCTTGCGCGCCTTGTTGGACGGTGCGTCGTACAACACGACCGCCGCCTCGGCAGCCGCACGAAATTCCGCGGCACTCGTCAGCCCGGGCAACAGCCCCAAGACCAACACTAGCGCGGTCAGTGCACGATTCATGGCGCGTCAGTTCGGAGCGGCGGCTTTTGCCGCCTGCTCTTCCTGAATCTGGCGTATGCGTTCGTTATAGGCCGCTTCGAAATTCATGTGCTGCAGCAGCACCGGCGGGAACCCCGCACGCGACATCAGGCTCGCCACGGTTTCGCGCGCATAAGGCAGCAGGGTATTCGGACACAACACGCCCAGCACCGCGTCGAGTTCCGCCGTGGGCACATTGCGTATCTGGAAAATCCCCGCCTGAGCGACTTCCACCAGAAAAACCGTTTTCTCCTTGATCTTGGCGGTCACCGTGACCGTCAGCACGGCCTCGTAGAGTCCGGCGTCCTCAAGTGGGGCGGCACCGTTGTGCACATTGATCTCGATCTGGGGGCTTTCACGCTCCAGGAAAATCCCCGGCGCGTTGGGCACTTCCAGCGACAGATCTTTCAGATAAATCTTTTCGATGCCGAACTGCGGTTGCTCCTGCTCGCTCATTGCGGATATTCCCCAGAGATTAATTCAGTAAACCAGCTCACGCAGCCAGCAGCGGGTCCAGCTTGCCCGCATGCTCCAGTGCGGCCAGATCGTCAAAGCCGCCGACATGCGTCTCGCCGATGTAAATCTGCGGCACCGTGCGCCGCCCGGTTTTTTCCATCATTTCGCTGAGTTGCGCCGGATCGAGATCCACCCGGACCTTGTCAATCTCGGCGATGCCTTTTTCACGCAACAGCCGTTCGGCCATCTGGCAAAAGGGACAGACGGCCGTCGTATACATGCGAACTTTCGCCATGGCGCAATCGTTCCGGACTAGCGCTTTTCGAGCGGCAGGCCGGCCTGCTCCCAGGCCCCGATGCCGCCGCGCAAATTGACCGCCTGATCAAATCCACTGCGGCGTAGAACCTGCACCGCAACGCTGGAGCGCATACCGCTGCGGCAGACCACGATCATCGGCCGGGACTTGAATTTTTCCAGATCCGGGAGGCGCTCGGTCACCTGACGTTCGGGTACATGTTTTGCGCTGGCAACATGCCCCGCTTCATATTCTCCGGTGTCGCGCACATCGATGACCACAGCGTCCTGGCGGTTGATCAACTGAACCGCCTCGAACACGCTGACTTCACGACCAGCGCGAAACGGTTTGACGAGCAGCGGCCACAGCAGCATGGCGCCGGTCGCAATGGCACCACCGAACAACATCATGTTGAACGGACTTTTTTGCAGAAATAGGTAAAAGGCTTCCATGAATTCCAGATTTATTGACGCCCAAGGGGGCGATGAACCCGGGATTCTAACAGAGGACGGAAGCGCTCCGGATGCGCGGCGGAGAGGCGCGCCAGGTCGCTTGCGAACTCCGGCGGGGGAACCGGGTAGGCGCGTTTTGAGCGGACCAGCAGCTCTTGCGACTCCTCCAGCCGCCCTGCCAGGGCCAGTTGCAGCACCTGTCGGTAAAGCAGGGTCGGCAATGGTACAAATCTCATAACCTGCCCGGTGAACAACAGACGCTGTTCAAGATTCTCCGCGTCCAACTTCAGCGGCAGCGCGATGGCCACCTCGATATAGGGTGTCAGCACCGGGTTGCGGTGCAGCCGCACCAAGGTTTCGGAGTAATCGTTGTTACTCGGATCTCCGGAACGGGAATTGAAAACGCGGTCGAAATCACGATAATCCAGACCCACCACGGCCAGAT
The DNA here is from genome assembly GCA_037969525.1 of Burkholderiales bacterium. Lineage (GTDB taxonomy): Bacteria > Pseudomonadota > Gammaproteobacteria > Burkholderiales > SG8-41. Next base: position 6,662 of record JBBKXO010000071.1, read on the forward strand.
TGAACGCCCCGGCCATCACCACCGCATATGCCAGCATACTCCCCATGCGCCCGGACTTCGGCACAAAAAAGCGTGCCGGTGCGGCACCCAGCAGCACTCCGGCCAGGCCGAGAAAATAGGCGTACCACAGGGGAAATTCGAGCAGACTGTGCAGACCCAGCACCGCGAGCACGGCAAACAACCACCAGTGATGGACATCGTAAACATTGCGTGCCGTCTGCCGCAGCCAGACCAGCAGCGGTGCGGCGACCAGTGCCAGGCCGATCACTCCGGTCTCGGCCAGCAGATGCAGCGGCAGGTTGTGGGCATTGTGATACAGGGTGTATGCACCTGCAG
>JBBKXO010000072.1:0-3250 GCA_037969525.1 Burkholderiales bacterium
GCGGACAAGGATATGCAGAACAACCGGCTGGTGGTCGTGCAGGGCCACGATCACCCCATGCTGCTCGCCGACCAGCTCGCGGCGGTCAATCTGACCTGGGTCAGCGGCGAAGCGCCGCATACGCAATGGGTCTACAGCGCCAAAGCGCGCTATCGCCAGAAGGACGCGGCCTGTTCGCTTTCGGCCGTGAGCGCGGAGCGCTGCGTAGTGGACTTCGCGGAAAACCAGTGGGCAGTGACGCCGGGACAGTCGGTGGTGATCTACGAAAGCCGCGTCTGCATGGGCGGCGGCATCATCACCTCCGCATCCCGGACGCAGCCTGCAGAACCGCGTGACGCAGAGTGCCCGCCCGACACTACCGGCGGCACCGCGCGCTGATCAGGCTGGGGCGGTGTCTCTGAATGACTGGCGTTGAGTATATTTCTCGGCGAGCCGCGCCAGATTCGGATGCATGCGCCGCCAGGGAGAAAAGCGCGCGAATTATAGTATCGCGAACCTTGACGTCATGTGCCGCCGAACGTACGCTTGCAGCTCGTCTCAATCCCCGCATCATCTGCCTGCAGAAAGGTCACTCATGGGCGCCCCCGCTGAACAGTTCATACTCTTTACGCAACCCGGTTGAAGTAGCTGTCTCCGGGCGAAAGAGTTTCTTTCGCGTAAAAAAATTGATTTCGTCGCCATCGACGTACTGAACGATCCGCAGGGTCGCGAACGCCTGCTCGCCTACGGCGTACGCAATGTGCCTGTCGTTGCCAGGGGTGAACAGTTCGTCTTCGGCCAGAACCTGGAAGATGTTGCCGAGTTCGTCGGCCTGCAGGGCACCGGCCACCAGCCGCTGCCGCCGGAAGAACTGATCCGCAAGTGGGTACTGGTACTGCGTGCCGCACAGCGTTTCATGCGTCAGATGCCCGCCGACAAGCTGAACGAACTTGTTATCGACAATCGTGACCGTTCAATCCGTCTGATGGGCCACCATGTCTTTCGCATCGGTGAAGCGTACCTGGAGTCGGTCGAAGGCGGCGTTGAATACGCAGTACAGCTTGCCAACGTGCCGCCCAAGGACGGCACCTTTACCAGCGGCGAGGAAATCGCACGCTACGGCGACACTGTCATCGCGCGGCTGGAAAAATGGTGGGAGAAACTCGAAGACAAATCCTGCCAGCAGAAAATCAAGACCTTCTTCGGCATGCAACCCATCTACATGCTGTATGAACGCTCGACCTGGCACAGTGCGCAACACGTGCGGCAACTGACCGCCGTGCTCGAACGTTTCGGCATCCAGCCTGATCGGGCACTGACTGCAGACGATCTGGCCGGCTTGCCCCTGCCCGAGCGCCTGTGGGAATAATTGTTAATAATCAACTACTTACAATATACGCCATCATCGCAAGGATGATGGCGTTTTAATTGCTGCGCAGGGTTGCGCTACACTGCGCCTTCGCGTTTTCCCAATCCGTGCCGTAAAGAAATCCCGTTGATGTCCCATTTCACTGTTCACATTCCCACATGGTGAATCCCACCGCAGCCGCGCGTCGCGCGTTGCCATCGGTGGATCGCCTGCTCGGTAACACCGCGGTTGAGCAACTCATCGCCGCACATGGCCGCACCCGCGTAACCGAAACTCTGCGCCGGGCCCTGGATGCCGAGCGCGTGCGGCTGGCGCAACCGGATGCCGCCGCCTACGACGAATCCCTGTTCCTGCAATCCTGCGCCACGGCATTGACCGCTGACGCGGCGCCCTCGCTGAAGCCGGTATTCAACCTGACCGGCACCGTGCTGCACACCAATCTGGGGCGTTCGGTGATGCCGCAATGCGCGGCCGAGGCCGTCATGGCAGCCATGACGCGACCGGTGAATCTCGAATTTGACCTTGCCACCGGCGCGCGCGGCGAACGCGACAGCCACGTTGAACGCTGGCTGCGACAACTGACCGGCGGCGAAAAAGCGGTCGCAGTAAACAACAACGCCGCCGCGGTCTACCTCGCACTGAACACGCTGGCACTGCGCAAGGAGGTATTGGTCTCGCGCGGTGAACTGATCGAAATCGGCGGCGCATTCCGCATCCCCGACATCATGGCCCGCGCCGGCGTAAAACTCATCGAGGTCGGCACCACCAACCGCACCCACCTCAGGGATTTCGCCGAGGCGATTACCCCACGCACGGCTGCCATCATGAAAGTGCACACCAGCAATTACGTGGTGCAGGGCTTTACGGCAACGGTGCCCGAAACCGAACTGGCAAAGCTCGCTCATGAACATAACCTGCCCTTCATCGTCGACCTCGGCAGCGGCACGCTGGTCGATCTCGCGCAGTACGGCCTGCCGCACGAACCGACGCCTCGCGAGACGCTGGCCAACGGCGCCGATGTCGTCACCTTCAGCGGCGACAAGCTGCTGGGCGGGCCGCAGGCCGGACTGCTGGTTGGTCGCAAGGACCTGCTGGCGCGCATTGCCAAAAACCCGATGAAACGCGCGCTGCGCCTCGACAAGCTGACACTGACAGCGCTAGACGCCGTGCTGCGGCTGTACCTGCACCCGGAACGTCTGCACCATGAACTGCCGGCGCTGCAATTGCTGACCCGTACCGCAGAGGACATCGCTGCGCAGGCGACGCGTGTGCTACCGCATGTGGCCGCCGCACTGGGCGACGCCTGGCATGTCGCGGTAATTGCCTGCAACAGCCAGATCGGCAGCGGCGCATTGCCGGTCGATGCACTGCCCGGCAGCGGACTGGCCATGACTCCCGCCGCAAAAAAGAAAACCAACGTCGGCCTGCTGGCCACCGCATTTCGCGCATTGCCGGTGCCGGTAATCGGCCACATCAAGGACGGCGCCTTCATCCTCGATCTGCGCTGCCTGGATCACGAAGATGAATTTATCAGTCAGCTGCAACTACTGAAGATCACTGCATGATAGTAGCGACCGCAGGCCATATCGATCACGGCAAAACGCTGCTGGTCAAAACCCTGACCGGCACCGACACCGACCGGTTGCCGGAGGAGAAAAAACGCGGCATTTCCATCGACCTCGGTTTCGCCTACCTGCCACTGGACGACGGCGGACTGATCGGTTTTGTCGACGTGCCCGGCCACGAACGCTTCATCCGCAACATGCTGGCCGGCGTATCCGGAATCGACTTTGCGCTGCTCATCGTCGCTGCGGACGACGGCGTGATGCCGCAGACCATCGAACACCTGCAAATTCTTGATCTGCTGCACATCCGTCGTGGAGCCGCGGTCATTACCAAGAC
>JBBKXO010000073.1:0-8626 GCA_037969525.1 Burkholderiales bacterium
TCGTAGCGTGCTGTCAGGGTGCGCGCATCAGCGGCGATTCCGACGCTCATGCCACGCACTTCGTCGGCGGCGCTCCCAAGTGAGGCCAGTGTCTTGTCCAGACCCGCCATGGTGCGGTCCACATTCCCGGATATGCGCCGCAAATTCACCATAACCTCGCCAAACGCCACGCGGTTCTCTTCGGTCAGTAACAGGTTGATGCGCTTCATGGTTTCATCGGCGCGCTGCACAACCTGTACCATTGAATCCGAGAGCTTGGAGTAATCGGAATCGCCTTCGGTGATGAGAGGATAAGGTTCGCCCCGCGGCACTGTAGTCAGCTGCGGACTCTGCTCATCGCCGTTGACGAGCCGTATGCTGGCAATCCCCGTCAGCAGATGCCGGTCTACGTTAGCCTGCGTGCTCTGGAGCACCGGCGTCGAATCATTCACGCGGATGACCACCTCTACCGATCCGGGGCGCCGCAACGATATGCGAAATGATGAAACTGATCCCACCTTGATTCCCTGCATTTTGACGTCGCCGCGAATCTGCAGGCCCTCCAGAGACTGGCGGGCGAAGTAAATCTTGTATGGCACATCATCGCGTTCTCCACCCGATCCCTTGAGCCATACAGCGGCTGCGACAACCAGAGCCAGCAGCACCAGCACCACCGTGCCAACCAGGGTGTATTTCGCTTCCGGTTCCATCAATCGTCACTCCGCACAACCGGCGCCCGTGCCGAAAAATAGTCCTTGATCCATGGCACATCGAGTTTCATTACCGCCTTCACCTGATCATTCGCAATCACTTTTCCGTCGTCCAGCACGATCACCCTGTCGATGATGGAGAGCAGCGTGTCGAGATCGTGAGTCACTATGATTACCGTAAGACCCAGCGCATCGCTCAGCACACGCACCAGATTGTCAAAGGCACGCGCGCTGATGGGATCCAGGCCCGATGTCGGTTCGTCGAGAAACAGTATCTCGGGTTCCAGTGCGAGTGCCCGGGCCAGTGCTACGCGTTTTCGCATGCCGCCGGACAGTTCGGCCGGCATCTTTGCACCGACATCGGCCGGCAAACCGACCAAAGACAGCTTGAATCCTACCAGAGACGGGATCAATTCGGTCGGCAGATTAGTGTGCTCCTGAAATGGCACGGCGACGTTTTCGGCCACGGTCAGTGACGAAAACAGCGCACCGTCCTGAAACAGCATCCCGAAGCGACGCCGTAGCACGTTCAGCTCGTCCTGACTGCAGTTCCAGACGTCGGTATCGAGCAGTTGCACACGACCAGCAGAGGGTCGCAACAGACCGATCAACTCCCGCACCAGCACCGACTTGCCGCTACCGCTGCCGCCGATGAGGGCAACGACTTCCCCCCGCCTCACGCTGAAGCTGACGCCATCATGTATTACTGCCGTGCCGAAACGGGTGACGATGGCATCCGCCACCAGCACGGTTTCCGTTTTGGAATCGATTCTGTTCGCGGCGCGCTGGGCCATTCAGATATCCAGATGCTGAAACACGATCGCGAACAGCGCGTCGAGCAGGATCACCCAGACGATACTTTGCACGACAGTGGATGTGGTATTGAGTCCAACGCTGCGGGCATCGCGTGCCACCTGCATGCCCATGCGGCAGGCGATGATGGCGATGAATGCAGCGAACACCGGCGCTTTCACCAGACCCACAACGGGTGCACTCATAGGCAGCACGCTGTGCAGGCGGTCCAGAAACGTCAATGGCGAGATATCCAGTTGCATGGCCGATATCAGCATGCCACCCGTCAGACCGGCCACGTCGCCCACAAAAACAAGCAACGGCAGTGCAACCATGATGGCCACCAGCCGCGGGATGACCAGCACCTGTATCGGCGACAGCCCGAGCGTGCTGATCGCGTCGATCTCCTCCTGCACTTTCATGGTGCCGATCTGCGCAGTAAATGCAGCGCCGGAACGCCCCGCGACAACAACCGCCACCAGTAACGGCGACAGTTCACGGCACACGGCCAGCCCGACACCATCGACGACGAAGATATTGGCGCCATATTGCAGCGCCTGTATCCCCAGCAGATAGGCCATGACCACACCGATCAGGGCTGACACCAGGGCAGCAATCGGAATCGCGTCGATGCAGATCACCTCAAACTGCGAGATAGTTTCCTTGACGCGGAACAGCTTGGGGCGGCGGATCAGTGCGAGTAATTCCAGCACCACTGTACCGACAAAACTCACATGCCCTTGCAATAACAGCCATATATTGAGCGTCGCCGCGCCTATGCGCTGCACCGTGCCGCGGTGCAGCGCATGTGGGGCAACCGACGGACTGTCCATATGCTCGCGGACCAATTCGAGCAGCTGCTCGTGCCGTTGATCGAACCCGCGCAGGCTTACCATGGAGGTGCTGCACTCGATTTTTGCCAGATGCCGGTAAAGAGTGAAGCCTGCGGCCGTGTCCAGCTCCTGCAAATCGCCACCGTCGATCAGATAGCGTTTGCCGGCACTCAATCCGGACGACTGTAATGCCACGGAAATCGCTGCCAGATTAGACAAACGCCAGACACCGCTCAGGTGCAGAACGCTCGTGTCTCCCTCGATTTCAATTTTCAGCCACGGGGACGTCGCATTCATGCAGCTAACGACTACCTTTCAATCGCCAACCCGGCACTAAAGCCATGGTCGCGGCAGGAGGCAGGATGGTGCACTTGAAAACCATTAATTATGTTTAAATTCAATAACTTACTTAAATATATCGCGCCATTTTTCTCTAACCTTGTCCTGCAGTTCCTTGCTCGCCTCGGCCACAGGCGGAAACTCGTGGAGATGATCATACGGCCTGCAGGCATCGATGATGGCCTTGGAGTTGAACGGCGCGTTGTAGCGGTAGGCGACAAACATCGGGTCGTTCTTCGAACCCATGCCGCGCTTGATAATGTCGATGTCTACCTCGGGGTCACTGCGCGTGGCCACCGCCCACATCACTTCCTGCAAATTCGACGGATCGATGTCTTCATCCACCACCACGGTGTAGCGTGACATGTAGGCGCCGACACCGCACTGGTTGAGGATGTGCCCGGCCTGGCGCGCGTGGCCGGCGTAACGCTGTTTGATCGCCACCACGTTGAACATGCGCGCGCCGCCGATTTCATGCGCCCACACGCTGTGCACATCGGGCACGCCGGCGGCAAGCAGCGCATCGAACAAAAGCGCCGAGCGCATCACGGCTTTGGAATAGGAGTAGTCATTGGGCGGCTTGGCCGGCGGACTGCCGACGATGATCGGGTCGTTACGGTAATACACACGCTCAATGGTCACCACCGGCGCCGTGCCTTCCTTGCCGGGATAATAGCCGTGGAATTCACCGAATGGGCCTTCGGTCTTCACATCACCAGGATGGCAATAGCCTTCGAGCACAATTTCCGCGCCCGCAGGAATCGGCAGTCCCGTCACTTCGCCGTGCACCACCGCCACCGGTTCACCGAGGATGGCGCCGATGTAGTTGTATTCACACATGCCGAACGGAACTTCGATGCCGGAAATCAGGTAACCCAGCGGATCGCAGCCGATGACGATGGCCACCGGGAACGGCTTGCCCGCCTTCATGTACTTGTCGTACTGGATGGCACCGTGTTTGCCGGGAATCATGTCGAGTCCGACATGGTTTTTGTCATGCGCCTGCACGCGGTAGGTGCCGACATTGACCCAATCGCTATCAAAATCCTTGGTCACCACGCAGCAGCCGGTACCAATGTAGGGCCCGCCGTCCTGCTCATGCCACAACGGCGACGGAAAGATGTTGATGTCGATTTCCTTTCCCGTCTGGATATTCTCCAGCACCGCCCCGGTCTCGACCACCACCGGATCAAATTTGGGGGCCTCGGCCTGCCAGCCGCGGGGCTTGCCGCGCAGCTTCTGCACCAGCTCGTGATGATTGTGCTCCACCGGCAATCGCAGGATGGACGACAGCCGTGCCGGGCTCGCCGTGCTGCAGGTCAGCACGCGGAAACCTTTCTTGTAACCCTGGATCTCGTCGAACAGCAGCGCCGGCGTACCGGCGATCTTGACGTTCAATTCGCTGATCGCGCCGAGTTCGAGCTTGGCATCGGCGCCGGGAACGTCCTGCAGTTCACCGAGTTTCCTCGCGGTATCCAGCCAGGCGCGCAGATCGAGGGGATTGCCGGCCGGACGCTTCATGATCAGTCCTTGAGTTTGGCGGCCGCTAGATGCACGGCCTTGATGATTTCGGTATAGGCCGCACAGCGGCACAAATTGCCCGCGAGGTAATGGCGAATTTCGTCTTCGGTCGGTTCGGGATGCGCATTGAGCAACTGCCGCGTCATCAGGATGAACCCCGGCGTGCAGAAGCCGCACTGGAACGCGCCGGTCTCGATGAACGCCTGCTGCACGGCGTCGAGTTTGCCGTCGGCTCCCGCCTCTTCAATCGTGCGCACGTCAGCACCATCCACCAGCGGCGCCATGGTCAGACAGCCGGATACCGCCACACCATCGACGATGACCGTGCAGCAACCGCACAGGCCTTGGCCACAGCTCTCACGCGCACCAAACAGGCCCTGCCCCTGCAGCAGTTCAACCAGGTTCTGGTGATTGCCGACCTGCGCCGTCACCGGCCGGCCATTCAGTTTGAATTCAATCGTACGATGTGTGGACATTTAAAACCCTAAAATCTGCCACAGAGGACACAGATTCCACAGAGGAAAACCGAAAACCCATATCGGGAATACCTGTTCCGGTTTCGCTTTTACAGTTCTCTGTGCTCTCTGTGTCCTCTGTGGCTAATGTTTTTGAAGTTAATCCTGCAACGGCTTGCCCGCCTGTGCGCGCAAACCACGATAAACCGCTTCCGCCGTCAGCGGCAGGCTCATCAGCCGCACACCCACCGCGTCATCTATGGCACTGGCAATCGCCGGTGACACGCCAAAGGTACCGCTCTCACCCACACCCTTGGCGCCGAACGGACCTGTTTTCTGCACCATGTCCACGGCCTCGTTCTCCATCACCGGTGGCACGTCGCGGATGCCGGGAATCTTGTAATCGGCCAGCGAAGCATTGGTTACCTGTCCGGCATCGAAATCCATGCGTTCGAACAGCGTAAAGCCCAGCTGCATCATGGTCGCGCCGGATATCTGCGTTTCGACGATGGCCGGGTTTACCGGGCGCCCCACATCCACCAGATTCACCAACCGCGTCACCTTGAATTCGCCGGTTTCGGTATCGACTTCAACCTCGGCGCCGGTAGCACCGATCATCCAGAATGGCGTCGCGTCCGTGGTCAATCCAGTACCCGGCTGCGGCGGCGTGTACGGCGGAATAAAACTGCCGGTGCCAACAATGTTGCCGGCCTGCATGCCGTATTTCTTGCGGAAGATGTCCGGAATCGGCGTGGTTTCCGCTGACAGGCCGACCTCGGCGGCCAGCGCCAGCAATTTGTCGCGAGCATCTTCGGCGGCGTTCTTGACCGCATGGCCCATGTGGTAAGTCGAACGCGAACCCAGTGTCGCCATGTCATAAGGCGTGACGTCGGTGTCGGGATGCACCACCTTCACCAGTTCCACCGGGATGCCCAGCGCCTCGGCGGCAAACTGCGCCATCGCGGTATCCGATCCCTGCCCCATGTCCACGGTGCTGCAATAGACGATGCAACTGCCGTCGGCACTGATGTTGACGATCGCCATCGAGGTGGTCGGCGAAATGCTCGCCTTGAAACCGATGGCGATGCCGCGCCCGCGGCGGATGGTGCCACTGCCCTTGTCGTAGGGTTTTTCCCAGTTCATGCGCTCTGCCAGACGCTCCAGCACCGGCGCTATGCCGGCATCACGCATCACCGTGCCGGTCGCCTGCGGCCGGCCCTCCTGCAGGATGTTGATCTGCCGGATCGCCAGCGGATCGATGTTCAGTTCTTTGGCGATCATGTCGGTGTGGCTCTCGTAGGCCCACACCAGTTGCGGAATGCCGAAGCCGCGCAGCGCGCCGGCGGGCGGCAGGTTGGTATAAAGCGAATAAGAGTCGATGCTGACATGGTCAATGTCATAAGGCCCCGGCGCGGTAAAACCGGATTTCTGCGTAATGCGCGGACCGATGTCGGCATAAGCACCACCGTTCCACCACACCTCACACTCACGCGCGGTAATGCGCCCGTCCTTGGTGACGCCACTCTTGATGCGCAGCGTCGTCGCGTGTTTAGTCAGGGTGTAGAACTGTTCTTCCATGGTCAGGGCGATTTTCACCGGCCGTCCGGCAATCAATGCCGCTGCTGCGGTCAGCGCCTCAAGTTTGATATAGAGCTTGGCGCCGAAACCGCCGCCCAGATACGGCACCTTCACCCGCACCTTGTTCTCGGGCCAGCCGAGCAGGCGCGCTATTTCGATGCGCACGAACGACGGGCTTTGCGATGCGGTATGGATCACCAGTTGGTTGGGCGTCGGATCAACCACCGTTACAAATGGCTCCAGCGGCAGGTGCAATACCTGCTGGGTGTGGAATGTGTGTTCAAACACATGATCCGCTTCGGCAAAGGCTTGCTCCGTATCGCCGCGACGCAGATGAAAATCCAACGCGATATTGGTGTCGCGCTTGTCCTTGAGGTGCTTGAGATCGGGAAAGGTGCCCGCCGGTTTCAGCACTTCATGCACCACAGCCTTGGATGTCATCGCCTCAACTTCGTCAAACACCGCGGGCAGTTCGTCGTAATCGGCAACGATCAGCTGGGCAGCGGCATCCGCCACATGCGGATCGGCGGCCAGCACCAGCGCCACGGGTTCACCGACATAGTGCACTTTTTCCAGCGCGAGTATCGGCTGGTCATGGAACGCCGGGCCGTAATAGGGCTCGGGGATCAGCTGCAGCATGTCGAGACCGGTATACACGGCAAAAACGCCGGGCATGTCCTGCGCGGCCGACACATCGACGCCAAGCAGGCGCGCATGTGCCACCGTGCTGCGGAAAATCTTGCCGTAGAGCATGCCGGGCAGCCGGAGGTTGTGCACATACTCCGCCTTGCCGGTTACCTTGGCCCGCGCCTCGACGCGCGGAATCGATCGACCTACCGATGTCAAATCGGCCGCACCGGAACTAGCTTTGTCTAATGTGATTGCCAAATTAATTGCTCCTGGTATCGAATCAGGTGGCCAGTGCCTTGCGCACCGCACGCCCTGCGTACACCCGCAGCAGTTCCCGTTTGTAAGCCGCAGTTCCCCGCGCGTCACCTACCAGTTCCGCTTCCGCCGCTGCAGCTTCGCCCACCCGGGCCAGCACGGCATCTGTAATGATTTCCCCGCGCAGCGCCGCCTCTGCAGTCTGCAGCCGCACTGGTTTCTCGGTCGCGGCGCTGACTACAATGCGCGCGTCTTCCACCGTTTGGCCATCCATGGTCAGCGATACCGCAACACCCAGGGTCGGCCAGTCGTCTGCTGTGCGCGTGGTCAGCTTGATATAGGCCGAGCGCCGCCCCTGCTGTGGCGGCACGATGATTTCGCTGATCAATTCGTTGCGCGCCAGTGCGGTTTCGTAATAGCCGGTGAGCAGGTCGGCAACCGCCAGCGTGCGTGATCCTGCAGCCGCAGCCGTGACCACCTGAGCATCCAGGGCAATCAGCACCGGCGGCAGATCCATATGCGGATCGGCATGCGCCAGATGACCGCCCAGCGTAGCCACATTGCGTACACGCACATTGGACAGCGTGCGCAGGGTATCGATGATGACCGGTGCCACGGTTTTCACCGCTGCCGCGCGACCCATTGCGCTCAGCGTCGTCAGCGCACCGATGTGCAGGCTGCCATCTTTAACTTTTTTTATTTTGGCGTAGCGTGCTTCGACACCGCGCAGACTGACCAGCCGCGTCGGCTGGAACACACCGGCCTTCATCATCAGCATCAGTGCAGTGCCGCCACCAAAGACACGCACCGACGGATCGTCGGCATCAAGCAGCTTGAGTGCCGCTTTCAGGGTGCGCGGCTCGGCCAGTTCGAATGGAATCATGCCGGCCCCTGCTCAGCCGACGCGCCGAAAGCCGCACGCAGATTTTTCGCAAACTGTTTTTCCATGTCCCTGGCTTTGGCTTTCAGCACCGGTTGTCCTATGCTGCCCAGCTTGCCGGTCAGCGATGCATCAATTTCATACTGGATCGTCGTCTGCTCGCCTGCAGCGACCAATCGCGTCGCCGAAGTGGCAGTAAGACGGCCGACCAGTCCCATGGGCGCGCCCTCGATTTTAGCGGTAATCAACCCCGGTGCCGATACTTCGGTCAGTTCAACGGTCACTTTGAACTTGAATCTCATGTAGGCCACCTTGGTCTCCAGCACCGCATCGAAACGTTTATCGTCGAGCGGCACCAGATCGCTCACGCCATCTATGCACGAGGCGAAAAAGTGTATGTCCTGCAGTTTCTCGAACACTGCATCGCGCTGCGCACAGACCGCAATCTCCCCGCTGAATTTCATTATTTTTTACCGAATAGAAAGCAGACCACTGTAACGGCAGCACTCACGAAAATCAATGCAGGCAATCCTGTCGGGGGACAAAAAAATCCCCCGCTGCCTTGCGACAACGGGGGATGCATGAATTGCCCTGCAATTATTGGGCGATTAAGTTCCGCTTTTAACGCGAACGATCAGCGCCGGCAACACGCCG
>JBBKXO010000074.1:0-5755 GCA_037969525.1 Burkholderiales bacterium
GGGTTTTACTCCCAGAACTTCACCGATGAGCGGCGCCAGCGCGGCAAGATGGCCGCCCGCCTGTCCGGAGAATATGCCGCCCATAGCCTGCTGCTGCTCGGCGCTTGCACGCTTGTCCAGGTACAGCGCGACCTTCCACTTGGTTTGCAGCATGTGGCCGGGCGAATGCGCCATCAATGCCGCATTCATGCCGTCCAGTGAAACCTTGCCAAAATTTCCCTTGTCGATATGCCAGGCGATGACCGCCGTGCAGTTTCCATCGGTTGGTGCGCTCAAGAAAAAGCACGGACATACAACGGCACAATTGCAGGCCTCGAAATAGGTGCCTGTGACTTTCCACGATTCGGCCATGACATTCTCCTTTGCGGAAATGTGAGTGGTAAATAACATGGATACAAAAACACCGATCCAGGTTATTCGCCCCAAGGAAGGCGTTGTTTGGTGATGGCTGGAAGCATATTCTTAGACTGGATTTAGTTTGGCTTCTTCAAGAACGATACCATAACTATTTTGTGCATCTGTGGATTCCGGTAACGAGCATCCGCAAATGGTGGCATTGGGTCGGAAGCGATCCCGCCGGGGAGGGTGGTTACCTCGTCCAGGCGCATATGCGCGACATGAATGCGCATAGCCACTGTACGCTTTTTGTTTTATATGGCATTCGGCGTACCGCCTGCTACCTGATAGTTGTCCCGTCCTGCACCCTTGGCATCGTACAGGGCCTGATCGGCATTTTTGAGCAGCGTGTCTGCAGTTATGTCTGGCTCACCGGCATAGAAGGCGATCCCCAGACTGGTGGAGGTGATCAGGCGCCGCTGTTCGATGTTGAATGTGGGGTGCATGGCCTGGATAATTTTTTCGGCAACCTTGCAGGCATTGTCCTGACTGTCCACAGCACTCAATATGACTGCGAATTCGTCGCCACCCAGGCGTGCCACCGTATCAACGGCGCGCACACAGTCGAGTAATCGTTCTGAGAAGGCCTTGAGCAAATCATCACCTACTGCATGGCCCAGGCTGTCGTTGATGGACTTGAAACGGTCGATATCGAGGTAGCACACGGCCATCAGGGATTGGTTGCGGGCGCTCTGTGTCATGGCCTGTGACAGGCGATCGTGGAACAGGATGCGATTGGGGAGGCCGGTCAATGCGTCGTGTGTGGCCTGGTGTGAAAGCCTGAATTCCACGTTCTTGCGATCACTGATATCGGCGTTGGTGCCGGTGATGCGCAGGGCGAGACCTCTGGAGTCGCGTTCGACCACCTCGCCCCGGCTGCGTATCCAGATCCATTGCCCGGCCATGTTTTTTACCCGGTGTTCGACGTCGTAATTGGGCGCTATGCCTTTCAGCGCCAGGCGCAGTTGCTTGCGCAGTTCCGGAAAGTCCTCCGTGTGCACCTGTGTGGCCAGTTTGTGGAAGTTGGTATGTGTGGGTTCTTCAGCGCCGCCCAGCAGTAACTGCCATTGCCCGCTCAGGTAGACGTTGCCGCTGCGTAAATCCCAGTCAAAAAGTGCCAGTTGAGAGCTCTCGAGTGCCAGATTGAGTTGCTGTTCGCTGGTCACTATGCGTCTGGTGAGCGGCCTGATCTGCAGGCGCAGCAGCAGTGCACCGGCGATCACCATGAGAATAATCAGCAGCAGCATGAAGTGCAACTGTGCGCGTATTGGTTCGTAGAGCTCTGTGGCATCCATTTTGACCACCAGTCCGAGGCCAAGATAGGCGACTGGCGCATATGCGGCGATGACAAGCTGGTGCCGGTAGTCGCGCGATTTGATGGTTCCGCTGACCCCTCTTAAGGCATAGTCCATGGGCAAGGGATCGCCACTGATTACCCGGGGCGGAGTGAAGGCTTCCGGTTTAAAGCGCAGGGGGAAGCAATTCATCCTGTTTTCAGTGCCCAATGGGGCACACAGACCAACTTCACCGGTACGTCCCAAGCCTATTTGATCTTCCACTGCTGCTGCAGTGATCGGTGCCAATTGCTCGATGACGATGGCTCCGACGTGGCCATCGTAGTCAGTAATCTCTGCGCGGGTGTTCAGGCGATACAGTCCGTTCCATAGTAATCGGGATTTATGAGATGTACGGAGGGTGACCGACAGGTCCGGGCTGGTTATGAAATGGCCGAGTTTCAAGATGACTTGGTCTTTGGCGTTGAGGACGGCGATCGCCGTAATGCCGGTTTTGAATTCGGCAAAAGCATCATGTTTCAATCTGGCGAGCGCCGTTGCGTCCAGCGGATTTGAATTAACGGATTTGAGGGAGCCGATCAGATCCGAACGTGTGGAAATCGTCTCTGTATCCTGCTCCAGTAGGGATATCTCGTGATTAATCAGCTTAATTCTGCTGCTCAATGCCAGATGCAGCCCATCACTGAGGGTTTTCTCCAGAGCTTGTTGATGGCTCAGGAAACTGGCAAAGGCTGTGATGAAGGCGATCAGTCCCAATATGGCCAGACTGTTGAAAAAAATATGTTTGTCGGGACTGGTGGCAGGGAGTTTAGAAAACCAGACTGCATGCTCCTGGAGCCGCCACAGTCCAAAGCCCGTCAGCATCACGGCGACGGCAGTTGGCACTGACATGAATCTGAAAGCATCGCTGCCGAAAATTTCTTCGAATTGCAGGAAATGGCTGCCGATGCCGATAATCCCCAATAACATGGCGGCAAGCATAAGTACCTGCAACAGGCGGGCACTGGCTGGGCTTTTGACATAGTGCATGAGCACGATGACCATTCCGATGAGCATGAAGCTCACGCTGGTCATCAATGACATGCGTCCCGGAGTTGTGTCTTCGATTATTTCCTGATGCAGTGAGTTCCAATCTATGCCGGCATTAAGATCGAATACATGCTCGGCAACCGTAGCGGTGGCCAGCAGGAATATGGCGGCACCGAGGACTCTCGGGACAATTGCCCATTTCCCGGATGTGACGTGCAGCAGGTTGAGCGCTATGCCGGACAGGAGCATGCAAAACGCAGTATTGAAAACCACATAACCGGCGTCGCGCCCTATGGCCATGGCCAGATCCGGCTGGAAAAGCCATGCATACATCGCAAGCAGCCCCAGCAGCAGAACTGCATTACCGATAATTCGGGGGCGATTGACAGTCATAAAATCAAAGTTTTCCTGCTGATTAACTTGGTCGGGTTCATACGTGTTATAAAATTCTGCCGTCTCAATACGTAATAAGAACGTACGCAATCAAAACGTAAGTATGAATGTATGAATCCAGTCGCCAGCGCATCAATCAGCCACGATCGTACGTTACCTGCGAACAGCATACATTCTTCAGCATGATTACTACACCTTATCCCAGGGTTTTCCCATGACGACTCCATTCCGCGCGGCCTGCCTGCAACTCAACAGCGGCAGTGATCTGGCGATCAATTTAACGGTTGTGCAGGACATGGTCGCCGAGGCGGCCAGGGGCGGCGCACATCTGGTGCTGACGCCCGAATACAGCCTGATGATGGATGGCAGTGGCCGTGTGATGCGCGAAGGCGCACTGGATGCCGATGGCGGGGCAACATTGCAGGCGCTCCAGGATCATGCGCGCGCGCTGAAAATCTGGCTGCTGGTTGGTTCGCTGACGCTGAAAACCGGCGAGGAACGTATCGTCAACCGCTCCTACCTGATCTCTGCTGACGGCAAAGTCGTGGCCACTTACGACAAGATACACATGTTTGACGTCACCTTACCCGATGGCAAGATTATTCGTGAGTCGTCTTCCTATCGGCCCGGCGAGAGCGCGGTCGTTGCGTCAACGCCTTGGGGTAGTCTGGGTATGACCGTATGTTACGACTTGCGCTTCCCACACCTGTTTCGTGCAGTGGCGCAGCAGGGCGCGCAGTTCATCTCCGTGCCGTCTTCGTTCCAGCGCCAGACCGGCAAGGCGCACTGGCATACGCTGCTCAAGGCGCGCGCCATAGAAAATGCGGCGTACATACTCGCCCCGGCCATGTGCGGCGAGCATCCGGGAAACCGCCAGACTTATGGCCACGCGCTGATCGTGGATCCCTGGGGTGACGTACTGGCTGACGGCGGCGAGGAGCCGGGCATCATCTATGCTGATATTGATCCTGCGCGCGTCGCCAAAATTCGCGCGATGATGCCCTCCCTGGAGCATGACCGGCCGTTCAGGATGCTTGCCCCTACCGGAAAGCTGTAAAAATACATTATAAAAACAACTACTTAACTAATACTATCGAATAATCTACGCAGGCCAGACTGCAGCAGTCAGCCCTCGAGGAGCGGATGGAGAGCACCACGGACAATACGCTGGCTGTCGATAGCATCTCGGTGGGTGGCGCAGTGCCACGACGCAATTATGGCGTGCTGCGCGTCGTCGGTCGCTGGGTGCTGCGTGCTCTGCGCTGGCGTGCCGAAGGGGAGTTTCCGGATCAATCGCGACTGGTGGTCGCACTGGCGCCGCATTCTTCCGGATGGGATTTCGTCATGGGCGCCGCATTCCTCTACGTGCTGGGTTTACGTGTTTCATTTGTCAGTAAGCACACCTTGTTTCGCGGTCCGCTGGGTACCTTCATACGCTGGCTGGGGGGCATTCCCGTAGATCGTTCTCATCCCGAGGGACTGGTGGAAACGCTGGCCGCTGAATTTGCAGCGCGCGGGCAATTGTGGCTGGTCATCACACCCGAAGGTACTCGCCGCGAAGGCGCTACATTCAAATCCGGTTTTTACCGGATCGCGCAGGCCGCCAACGTGCCGATCCTGCCGGTGTATATCAACTACCGGCGGCGGGTTACGGGTTTTCTGCCGTTGGTCAATCCCGCGGCGGATGTGTCCGCGGGCGTGGCGCAGATTCGTGAGTTGCTGGAATTGCACGGTGCACGCAAACCGCGATAACCGTACCGGCCATCACGTTTTAATATGACTTCGGCAGGCCCAGCACGCGCTCGGCAATATGACACAGGATCAGTTGTGAACTCACCGGCGCGATGCGTGGAATCATGGCTTCGCGGAAATAGCGTTCAACGTGAAACTCTTTCGCATAGCCCATGCCGCCGTGGGTGAGCACTGCGGTTTCACAGGCCTTGAATCCGGCCTCTCCGGCAAAGTACTTGGCGGCATTGGCCTCAGCGCCGCAGGGTTTGCCTTGGTCGTAAAGACTGGCGGCCCTGTAGGTCAGCAAGCCAGCAGCTTCCAGTTCTATCCAGCGTTGCGCCAGCGGATGCTGGATGGCTTGGTTCTGGCCGATGGGGCGGTCAAACACGATGCGTTCACCGGCATATTTCGCGGCCCTGTTCAGAGCGACGCGACCCAGGCCGACGGCTTCCGCGGCTACCAGTATGCGTTCCGGGTTGAGGCCGTCGAGGATGTAGCGGAAACCTTTGCCTTCCTCGCCGATGCGGTCGGCGACCGGCACCCGCATGCCGTCGATGAACACCTGGTTTGAATCGACCGCCTTGCGCCCCATCTTGTCGATCTCGCGGGCTTCGAAGGTATTGCGGTCGATATCGGCGTAGAACAGCGTCAGACCGTCAATGGGATTTTTGGTGTCAGTGAGCGGGGTGGTCCGGGTCAGCAGCAGAATCTTGTTGGCGACCTGCGCGGTAGAGATCCACACCTTCTGTCCGGAAATCACGTAATGATCGCCGTCGCGTTGCGCCTTGGTGGTCAGTCGCGTGGTGTTGAGTCCGGCACCGGGTTCGGTGACGCCGAAGCAGGCTTTGTCTCTGCCGGCGATCAGCGGCGGCAGCCAGCGCGCTTTCTGTTCATCCGAGGCATAAACCACC
>JBBKXO010000075.1:0-16793 GCA_037969525.1 Burkholderiales bacterium
ACAGCCCCAGCAGCACCACCGGCACCACCGGCAACGCGGCCAACACGGCAAAGGTTGTGCGATGACCCACGGCATCGATCAGGAAGCCGGCTGACGTCGGACCCAGCAGCGCGGTCATGCCGATGCCGAGGCTGAACCAGCTGTAGTTTTTGGTACGGTCCATACCTTCGCCCATCGCACCGATCAGGTGCTGCACGGCGACCGTATAAAAGATGTAGCAAAAACCGATCAGCGCGGCGGCGATGTACAGCATCTCCAGACGGAACACCAGGAACGGCAGCGTCAGCCCGGCAAAAAGTCCGATGGTGCCGAACAACATGGGCGCGCGAAAACCGATGCGGTCGGAAATCTTGCCGGCGTACACCGACAGCAGCAGCGGAAACATGGCATACGTTGAAAACAGCACGCCGACAAAAAATTCGTTGGCGCCCAGTTCCAGCGCCGACAGCGACATCAGCACCTTGCTGCCCTTGAAAGCAGTGTGCGTCAGTACGCTGAGCAGAATGATGCGAAGTAACGGCGACACGGCCCTGTCAGCCCCTGTCCGCGGAAAGTGATGTCAGTCGTGCACAGTCAGGTCGCGGTATCCACATTGCGTAAAAAATTCTTCTTGTTAGCCGAAAGCAACGGCGTGTATTTTATCGTATCGTCACTCAACCCACGGACCGGAGCACTCATGAAACTTCACAACATCGGCATCGTCAGTCCCGGCGACATGGGTCAGGCTGTCGCCCAGAGCATCAAGCACAGCGGTTTCACTGTCCACACTGCACTGGACGGCCGCAGCGCCCGCACCAAAGCACTCGCGAGCGAAGCCGGCTTGAACGACTGCGGCACCATGCAGAAAGTGGTTGAAACCTGCGACCTCGTGCTGTCCATCCTCAATCCGGCGGCCGCGGTGGACAATGCGCGTGCAGCCGCCGCGGCCATGCAGGCAACGGGGCGCCGCTGTGTTTTTGTCGACTGCAACGCCGTGGCGCCGCAGACTGCCCGCGAAATTGACGCCATCATCCGCGCCGCCGGCGGCGACTGCATCGACGCCGGCATCATCGGACCGCCACCGCGCGGCAAGGCGAGCATGCGCTTGTATGTCTCGGGACCGCAGGCAGCATTGATGGAACAACTGGGTAACGCCGGCATCAACGTCCGCGTCATGAGTGAACGCATCGGCGACGCCTCCGCAATCAAGATGTGTTACGCGTCCTATACCAAGGGTGCCCTCGCGCTCGGGATTGAAATGCTGATGACCGCACGCCGCCTGGGTGTCGACGCCGCACTGGACCGCGAATTGCAGGAAAGCGCCGCAGACAACCGCCAGTGGCTACTCAACCGCATGACGGTGATGCCGCCCAAAGCCCACCGCTGGGTGCCGGAAATGCTCGAAATCGCCAAGACCTTCGAAGGCGTAAAGCTGACACCGCGCATTCTGCTGGGCGCAGCCGACATGTACGAAATGATTGCGCAGACCGCGCTGGGCCGGGAGTCACCCGAAGACGCCCGCAAAAAAGGCCGCGACGGCGCGTCCATCATCAAGGGTCTCGCCGACTGACCCGCGCAATCCCCGGTTTGCCGTCTAAACCCGGTACATCGATCGCCGGTCGCGGCGGAAGCTGATCAACGGTTCTTCCGGGCGATCGGTCTTGCTGTAACCGGGCCGGATTTCACCACGGACTTCGAGCATGATTTCGCGGCGCACGACATGGATTTCCTCGCCGCTCATGCGCGTCACGAATGTACCGTTGATGCTGGCATCAACCAGAAAAAACTGAGTGCGCTCAATACGGATGGTCGCATGTCGCCGCGACACTACCTTGGCTGGCAACACCAGGTCGCATCCTGCATCACGCCCGATCAGCAGCTTGGAACGCCAGTAATCGACACGCTGCTCCTGATCGCCCAGCGTGAGCAGCAAACTGCCCGCATCCTCCGGGATGGTGCGGGCGACGCGCAGGTTGATATTGGTGCGCTCGACAAGATCATCACGCCACAGCACCTCACTGACCGCGGTCCTGGCCAGCGTAGTCTTGAGGATTGCATCAAATATCGGCCGCACGTTCTCCCGCCGCCCATTGCTAAGCTTCTCGACCGTTTCCCCGGTAATCAGGATCTGCCCTGGCGTCGCTGCATCACCCAGATACGCCGCCACATTGACCGTATCACCAAAGACGTCGTCACCGCCGATCACGACCGGGCCGGTATGCAGGCCGATACGGATCCGCATCGACCGCCCCCCAGGCTGCAGCTCGTCAATTGCGCGCTGCATTTCAATCGCTGCCTCGACCGCACAATCAGCGTCGGGAAACAGGCACATCACCGCGTCGCCCAGCATTTTCACCAATCGACCATGGTGAAGCGGCAGCACCCCCTTCAGCGCAAGCAGGCAGGCACTGATGACATTGAGCGCCTCAACGTCACCAATCTCGCGATAGAGCTCCGTGCTCTCCGCGATATCGGCAAACAACACCGCCAGATCATCATCCTTGCCGTGCGTCATGGTTGCGGCATGATACCCGGCCAAGCATGGCCTTGATAGCAATCCACGACGAAGTCCGCCTGAGGGCCGGGCCGGCAAACTATGTGCCAGCGAATTTTATGCGCGTCGACAAACCGCGCCTGAGGCGTCACAATCGCGGCTCATTCCCATTGAGGAGATGCAGTGAGCACCGCAGCTGATACCAACAACATGGCACTGTTCTGCGACTTTGAAAACGTCGCACTCGGCGTGCGTGAAGCCAAATATGCCGATTTCGACATCAAGAAAGTCCTTGAGCGACTGCTGCTCAAGGGCGACATCGTCGTCAAAAAAGCCTATTGCGACTGGGAACGCTACCGCGAGTTCAAGAAACCCATGCACGAGGCGGCGTTCGAATTGATCGAAATCCCGCATGTGCGCATGTCCGGCAAGAATTCCGCCGACATCCGCATGGTCGTCGATGCACTGGATCTCTGCTACACCAAATCGCACGTGGACACCTTTGTCATCATCAGCGGCGACTCTGATTTCTCGCCGCTGGTCTCGAAGCTGCGCGAGAACAACAAGGTGGTCATCGGCGTCGGCGTTAAAAAATCCTCATCTGACCTGCTGATTTCCAATTGCGACGAGTTCATCTACTACGACGATCTTGCACGCGAAAAAGCCAAGCAGCAGCAAAGCCGCAAAAAACGCGCCCCGGCAGCTGCGGCCAAGGCTGGCGCCGGGTCCGAGGGTGGCGACAAAAAAACCGAAGCGCTGGAGCTGGTCATGGAAACCATCGAAGCCCTGTTCGCCGAGCGCGGTGCCGAGGACAAAATCTGGCCGTCCATGGTCAAACAAACGCTCAAACGCCGCCAGCCCGGCTTCAACGAAAGTTATTACGGCTTCCGCTCCTTCGGCAAACTGCTGGAGGAAGCACAGTCGCGCAAAATGCTGGAACTGCAGCCCGACGAAAAATCCAACGGCGTCATCATCAAGAGCTACAACCCGGATTACTGAACGCCTGCGCCGGTCCGCGGTCTGATGGTTTTATGGAGACCGTACCGCAATGAATCAACAGCAAGGCCCCCGCATCCACATCCGCAGCCGCCCGCAGGCCGGCCTGCTCGAGCGCATCTTGTTTTTCGCGCTCGGCCTGGTCGTGCTGGTGGCGGCATTCTTTTTTATCGGCATCGCGCTGATCGCCGGCGCCATACTCGCCGGCGTGATCCTGCTCCGTTTCTGGTGGATCAAGCGCAAGCTGGAACGTGCAGAGCAGGAATCCTACGTCGAAGGCGAATACAAAGTCGTAGAAACCGCAATCACCGACGAGCGAACGCCGCCTGAGCGCTAAAGCGCACCGGCGCGCATCGCACGCCGGGTAATATCTCAACTTGTTGTTTTAATTAACTATTTTTTTAATGTGCCTGCAGCCTTGGCCTGGGTGCGCACATCAAAGCGCTCGACATTCACGATGATGCGTTCGTGGGTACCTTCGCCGATGCGCTCCACTTCATCGTCCGCCCACAAGCGGAAGATCAGCTTGCGCCCCTCGACCCTGGTCACCTCGGCATGCGCGGTGACGCGCATGCCCACCGGTGTCGCCGCGGTGTGACTGACATCGAGTCGCGTGCCCACGGTCTGATGCCCCGCCGGCAGCAGCCCCTCCACCGCGTTCAACGCCGCCTCCTCCAGCAGCATCACCAGCACCGGTGTTGCCAGTACCTTGATTTTTCCGCTGCCCACATGCGGCGCCGTATCACGCGTGCCCACCATGATTTCGGTGGAGCCCGTCAGGCCTTTTTTTATCGCGTCGAGACTCATATGCAGCTTTCATTGCGGATGGCGATGGCCCGATGTTACATTGAATCGTCCCGCCCCGATTACAGCGTGCGGGCACCAATTCGAAGGAAACAAACACCATGCGTCTGGGTTTTTTCACGATGCCGCTGCACCCGTCTGAGCGCCCTCCTGCCGTCACCCTGCAGGAAGACCGTGAGGCCATCATTCTTGCCGACCAGCTGGGCTTTTACGACGCCTTCGTCGGCGAACACCTGACCGAAAAATCGGAAAACGTCACCAACAGTTTCATTTTTCTGGCGACGCTTATTCATCAAACAAAAACCATCAAGCTGGCTTCCGGCACTTCCAACCTGTCGCACACGCACCCGACGCTGATCGCCGCCCACGCCGCGATGTTCGACCACCTCGCAAAAGGTCGATTCATTTTCGGCGTCAGCCCCGGCGCACTGCCTTCGGATGCCGAGGCGCTGGGCATGCTCGGCGAAGATCGCAACAAGCTGTTTGCCGAGGCCATCGATGTCATCCTCGCCATCTGGGACGGCAGCGTGCCGTACAACATCGACCTGCCCGGCAATCGCTTCAAGGTCACCACTGCAACGACGCAGAACGACAGCGTCGGCCGCGGTCAGATGTACAAGACCTACCAGCAGCCGCGTCCGGAAATCGTCGGCACCGTGGTGGCACCGGGGTCCAAAGGCGTGATCGCCATGGGCGCGCGCGATTTTCATCCGCTGTCCGCGAATTTCCTACTGTCGAAATACCTGCCTTCGCACTGGACCAACTATGCCGAAGGCAAGAAAAGCGTCGGCCAGACCGCCAATCCCGCGGACTGGCGTATCGCCCGCACCATATTCGTCGCCGATGACGACAAGACCGCGCAACGCTACGGCCTTGAAGACAGCGCCAGTCCGTATCGTTATTACTGGGACTTGATGTTGCGCAAAATGTTTATCTCGAAACGTCAGGCCATCTTCAAAACCCACCCTGAACAAAACGACAGCGAATTGACTACAGATTACATGGTCAACAAGCTGGTGCTGTGCGGCAGCCCGAACAAGGTGGCGGACCAGATCCTCGCGTTGCGCGAGGAAACCGGAGATTTCGGTGAGATTGTCTACGCCGGCATGGACTGGGTGGACCCGGCACTGGCCAAACGCTCAATGGAACTGATGGCCGAAAAAGTCATGCCACAGGTCAACGCCGCCATCGGCACACCCGCCCTGCGGGTCGCCACCGCGTCCTGATCCCGCGAACCCGGAACTCATGCGGAATTCCAGTGTCTGTCTATGAGCGTATTCTGTTTTGAAAGCCGCCCGATGTTGATTCTGATGCACTGCGTACTGTGGACTGCCGCCCGCTGCTTGATCGGGCAGGCCGCTGTACGCCTGCATTCCGGCGCCATGTTGTTTCCCGACGGTGCCTCATGCCGCCGGCCCCTGCCCAATCCGGAGCATCGAAACGCCTTTGTTTCCTGTGCCCGGTAACCTGACCCGCCCCTGAGTTTTCCACCCGGCGGCACAGGTCGCCGGGCTTCCTCACCTGATCCTGAGCACCAGCGTTGCTATTGCGCATCGCTGACGCTGCTCATGTTCGAACCACATTCATACAAGGCTGAAAACTCATGGAAAAAAATACTGCTATCTGGCTGACTGCCCACGACCTGAACCGGCTGCGCCATCTTGTGGCCAATCTCACCAGACAGACGCGCGGCATGCAGGCCGGTGTCGATGCACTGGAAGAAATTCTCGATTTCGGAAACGTCGTTTTGCCGCACGAAATCCCGCATAACGTCGTCACGATGAATTCGAGGGTCGTCTTTGATGATCTGAAATCGCAGGAGGAACGCGTGGTCACCATCGCCTACCCGGACGATGCAGACCCTGCCCGCGGGAAAATATCGATCCTGTCACCCGTGGGTGCCGCCCTGCTCGGGCTGGCGGAGGGATCCGAGGCAGAACTGCCTCTGCCACACGGCCAGACCGCGCGCATCCGCATCCGCGAGGTCGTCTATCAACCAGAGGCCAGTGGCGAATACGCCCTTTGATCTGAATACGAATCAGGCACGAGTGAGGGGGAAGTCCCCCCTCACTTCAGGAGTCCGGAGCTGCCCGCCGGAGAATTCCTGATGCCAAAAATTTAGTGATGCGGGTCGTACATCCGGCTCTCGACATCCTTCAGCAGATCTTCCGGCTTTTTCGTGCCCGCGTAGCCTCCTTTATGTGCAACACCGGCTACTGCAGCCGCAATCTGCGCTGATACCTCGCGGATCCGCGGCAGCGCCGGGTACAGGCTGCCTTGCGCCAGGTCCGATTCAGTCACCAGATGCGCGAGTTTATGCGCCGCCGTCATGAACATGTCATCGGTGATGCGCTGGGCACGGCTGACGATGGCGCCGAGACCGATGCCTGGGAAAATGTAGGAATTGTTGCCCTGCCGCGGCACGAAAGTCTGCCCATCCAGCGTGACCGGATCGAAGGGGCTGCCGCAGGCGAACAACGCGCGTCCGCCAGTACCGCGGTAGGCCTCTTCGGCCGTACATTCTGCCTGCGAGGTCGGGTTGGACAACGCAAATATGATGGGCCGTTTATTGATCCGCGCCATTTCTTCCAGCACTTCGCGGGTGAACGTGCCGCCCACCGCGGACACGCCAATGATCGCTGTAGGTTTCAGCGTATTGATCGCGCTTAAAAAATCGCTGACCTGCGCATGCTCGTGCGCATAGGTGAGTTTGTGATGCGCCAGATTGGTCCGGCTTTTGACCACCAGCCCCTTGGAGTCCACCAGCCAGCAGGTGCGCAAGGCCTCTTCCCGGGCCATGCCCTGCGCCACCATCGCCGATACCACCAGGTCGGCAATGCCGGTCGCCGCTTCGCCAGCCCCCAGGAACAATATTTTCTGGTCTGTTATTTTCTCGCCGGTGATGCGCAACGCCGAAAATATGCCCGCCAGCGCAACCGCCGCCGTGCCCTGGATATCATCATTGAAGCTGGAAACGCGGTCGCGGTATTTTTCGAGAAAACGGAACGCGTTGTGGTTGGCAAAATCCTCAAACTGTATCACTACGCCCGGAAACACTTCCTGTGCCGCGGTCATGAATTCATCGACAAATTCGTCATAAGCGACACCGGTGACGCGGCGCTGGCGCAGTCCGACGTAAAACACGTCGTTGCGCAGTGCATCGTTATTGCAGCCCACGTCGAGCGTGACGGGCAGGCACAATTCGGGATGGATGCCGGCGCAGGCGGTATACAGGGACAGCTTGCCCACGGGTATGCCCATGCCGTTGGCACCCAGATCACCCAGCCCCAGGATGCGCTCGCCATCGGTGACCACGATGATGCCGGCCTGGTACGGCCAGTTACGCAGGATCTCGGCGATATGACCGCGATCATTGATGCCGATGAACATGCCGCGCGGCCGCTGGAATATGCGGCCAAACTCCTGGCAGGCCTGTCCTACCACTGGCGTATAAACCAGCGGCTGCATTTCATCGATATGGTCGCTCAGCACCCGGAAAAACAGGCTTTCGTTGCGGTCATGGAGCGCGTTCAGCGCGACAAATTTCTCCAGCGGATCGGACAGTCTGCGAAAACTCTTCAGGAAACGCTCAGCCTGCTCGGCCTGGCTGTGCACATGCGGCGGCAGCAGCCCACGCAATCCCAGCGCCTCGCGCTCTTCCTTGGTAAACCCCGTGCCCTTGTTCAGAATCGGATTGCGCAGCACATCAAGGCCGCGCTTCGACTGAGCTGCCATGCCGCCACCTTTTGAATCAGTCTTGCTCATTGATTGCCTCTCTTGATTTACTGCCTGCGTATTTCATTACGCGCATGAGATCCAAGCCCGTTACTGTCCGCCGATTTTTTCTAAACAGCGCTGTGCTTGTAAGTGTCACGCGGACTGATCAAGCAGTGTGAACTGCCATTTTACGGCCTCACTCATGCACAGACCAGAAAAACCCTTGCAAGACAGGCTTGTACACCGATGGCGTGTTGCACCATCCGAAACGCAGGCACATCAGCCGCTGTTGCGCAATCCGGCGGCGATGCCATTGATGGTCAGCATGATTGCGCGGCGCACCACATCATCGTCCTCGCCTGCGCGCAGCCGCCTCAGCAACGTCGCCTGCAAGTGGTTCATCGGATCAATATACGGTGAACGATTGCGAAAACTGCGCGCCAGCGCCGAATTGGACTGCAGCAATTCCTTGTGTCCGGTGATTGCGAGCAGATGCCGGACAGTGAGCTGGTATTCAGCCTTTATCTTGCCGAATATCTGCGCACGAAGTGCTGCGTCAGGCACCAGCTCGGCATAACGGGAAGCAATGCCGAAGTCGCATTTCGACAGCACCATATCCATGTTGGACAACAGGGTCTGCAGAAACGGCCAGTTGCTGTACATCTCGCGCAGCGTATCGTGCGCGCGCTCGCCGTCGCGCTCCACCATTTCCTGCACCGCACTGCCAAAGCCGTACCAGCCGGGCAGCATGATGCGCGACAACGACCAGCTGAACACCCAGGGTATGGCACGCAGGTCGTCGAGTTCCCATGAAGGTTTGCGCGCGGCCGGGCGGCTGCCGATACGTAATTGCGCGATTTCGGCAATCGGCGTTGCAAAGCGGAAAAAATCGATGAATCCCGGCGTTTTGGTAACCAGTTCACGATAGGCCCGATAGGCATCCCGGCTCAGGGCTTCCATGACGATACCGTACGACGCCTCGTCAACTCCTGCCCCACCAGGCTGTAGCAGGCTCGCCTCCAGCGTCGCAGCAAACAACGTTTCGAGGTTGCGGCGGCCGATATCCTTGTCCGCATACTTGCTGGAAATTACTTCGCCCTGCTCGGTCAGGCGGATCTGGCCGTTGACCGCCCCCGGAGGCTGCGCCAGCACGGCTTCGTAGCTCGGTCCGCCACCGCGGCCCACCGTCCCGCCGCGGCCATGAAACAAGCGCAAGCTGATGCCGTGGCGTTTGAACACGACGACCAGTTCACGTTCAGCCTTGTAGAGCTCCCAGTTTGCCGTCAGAAATCCTCCGTCCTTGTTGCTGTCGGAATATCCGAGCATCACTTCCTGAATATTCCCACGGCTGGCCAGCAGCTGACGGTAGTACGGCAGCGCAAACAGGGCATCCATGATCGCCGCCCCGCCGCGCAGATCGGCTATGGTTTCAAACAACGGGATGATATTAAGTGATAACCGCGGCGTGTCGCCCGGTATGAGCAACCCCGTTTCCTTCAACAGTAACGCGACTTCCAGCAGATCGCTGACGCCATCGGCTTTGGAAATAATGTAATTGGGCAGCGCCTGCGGACCGTAGCGGAGATGGGCTGACGCAGCGGTGTCGATTATTGCCAGTTCCCCACTGGTTTCTTCACTGTAGTTCAGATGCCGCGAGCGCAATGGACGCGGTGTGGCGATCTCGTGCAGCAACAGCGCGATTTTCTCAGCCTCGGCGAGACCTGCATAACCGACGTCATTGCCGGCGCGCGCCAACAACTCGGCCACCACCCGCTCATGCACGGCACTGTGCTGGCGCATGTCCAGCGGGCACAGAAAAAAATCAAAAACCTCCACCGCACGCCGCAAATCACGCAATCGCCCGCGGGCGATACGTGCGCCGCCGTAGGCTGTCAGCGATTCAGAGATAACGTCCAGGTCGGCCATGAATTCCGCACCATCCCCATAAGGCAGCGCCGCCAAAGTCGCACCGCGTACACTAACCGGCAGTTCCAGCGCATGGGCGGTCGATGCCAGCCGGCTGTAAATACCGATCAGCGCGCGGCGATAAGGTTCATCCGCCCGATGCTCGGAGCGGTCAGGAGATGCCTCAGATAACTTTCCCAGCGCATCGCTGACGCGCGCCTGCCGCCGCGCCATACTCAGTTCCGCACCCAGTCGGTGCGTTTCCTCAAGGTAAAACTCCAGCGCCAGGGTGGACTGCGCGCGCAGCGTCTGCCGCATGACTTCGTGAGTGACGTAAGGATTGCCATCACGATCGCCACCGATCCAGTTGCCAATGCGCAGCAGTGGCGGCACGCGTACCGTGTCATCGTTGCAATATTCCGCAACGGCATCCTCGATTTCGCCATACAACCGCGGCAGCTCGCGCAAAAAGGTATAACGGTAAAACGCGAGGCCGTTTTCAATTTCATCGCGCACAGTCAGACGGGTATTACGCAATATGCGCGTCTGCCACAGCGTCAGGATGACGCGACGCAGCGCTTGTTCGTTTTCCTCCAGCTCGCGGGGTTGCAGCATTTCCCGGTCGCGCGCTGCCAGCAGCCGCGCCACCTCACGCTGGCAGTCGAGTATGCTTTTACGCTGCACCTCGGTGGGGTGCGCAGTCAGCACGGGAGAGATCTGCGCACGCTGCAGCAGGTCCTGCAGTTGTTGGGCGCTGACGCCCTCCGCCCGCAGCCGTTGCAGTGCCAGCGCCATGCTGCCCTTTTGCGGCGGTGATCCGGCCGCCGCATGAGCACGGCGGCGGCGGCTGTGATGCAGGTCTTCGGCGATATTGGCCAGCTGGGAGAAAAAACTGAAGGCCCGCACTACAGAAATCGCCGTCTCATGATCCAGCGCGTCGAGCATCGCTTCGAGCTCACGCTTGGCACCGGCATCATCATCGCGGTGAAACCGCACCGCAGTCTGGCGGATGTTCTCGATCAGCTCGAAACGCGCCGCACCCTCCTGTTCCTGCACAGTGTCCCCGAGCAGGCGGCCCAACAGCCGGATATCCTCGCGCAGCGGCTGGTCCTTGTCGGCGGCAGCCTGGGCATCCACCGGTATTGCGCCCGTGTTATTCATGACTTGTCTCCCCCGCCGGCCAGCGGCAATTCGAAATAAAACGTCGAGCCCTTACCGGTTTCTGTTTCAAATCCTATCCTGCCCAGCATGCGTTCGATCAGCGCCTTGCAGATGGACAGGCCGAGTCCGGTGCCGCCCTTCTTGCGGGTATCTGAGTTGTCCGCGCGCTCGAAGCGCTGGAAAATTAGGTCACGGAAATTTTCGGGTATGCCCGCGCCGTGGTCGCGCACTGCAACCCGCACCATCCCGTCATGCTGTTCGGCACTGACTTCAACCTCGGAGTCGTCCGGTGAAAATTTTGCGGCATTGGAAATCAGATTGGCCATCACCTGCAGCAGCCGGTCGGCATCGGCAGCGACGGTAAAATCCGCCCCCGGCAGCAATTGCAACCTGACCTTGTGAATGTCGGCATAGGGCCGGTTGATGGCAACGGCTTTTTCCAGCACGGCGCGCAATTGCAAAGGCTTCAGATCCAGCGTGGCGCCCCCGGACTCTATTTTTTCCAGGTCGAGCACGTCATTGATCAGCGCGGCCAGTCGTTCGCTGTTCTGGAACGCCATGTCGAGGAACACCGCCGACTGTTCGTCCAGTTTTGCGCTGTCCTCCTTGAGCAGACCAAGCGCGCCGATGATGGCGGTCAGCGGTGTGCGCAGCTCATGGCTGACCGTGGCGATGAATTCATTCTTCAGGCGCTCGATTTCCTTGCTCTCGGTAATGTCGGCATTGGTGCCGGTGATGCGCAAGGCGCGGCTCCGGGCGTCGCGCTCGGTAACTTTCGCGCGACTCAGTATCCACAACCAGGTGCCATCGTTGCTTTTGACACGATGCTCGATTTCATAAAAGCGGGCTTCACCTTTGAGCACCGAGGACAGCTTGCCCTGCAGTTTCTCCAGATCATCGGGATGCACCATCGCCTGCAGTTCGTTAATGGTAGTGTTGGTAGGCCGTCGCTCGCCGCCCAGCATCCCCTGCCAAGGCTCGCTCAGGTGCACCTTACCGGTTGGTATATCCCAGTCAAAAATCGCCAGATTGGAACCCTCCAGGGCCAGCCCCAGCCGTTCACGGCTCTCCCGCAATTCCTCTTCCTTCTCGCGCAGCTGCGTAATGTCCTCGATGCTGCCGACATAACCGACGACGTTACCGTCCTCGACCATGGGGGCGGCTTTGGCCCTGACCCAGATAATCCGCCCCTCAGGCTGCTGTATGCGATAGGTGGATGCCGAGGCTGGCATTTTTTTCTGCACCGCCTTATCCCATTCCGTGGCGACCCGTACTCGATCATCGGGATGCACGTTATTGACCCAGCCCTGGCCCAGACTCGCGGTTGCCGGCGTCCCGCAGATCGATTCGAACCGGCGATTGACATATACACAGCTTCCGTCGGGATCAGCGCGGAATATGCCCAGCGGGGATGCGTTATTCATGGCCTCCAGTTCGGCCTGGCGCTGCCTGACTTCCCGGGTCATCGTGCGGGCCAGTCGCAGCGCACGCGCTCGCGTGGTCCACAGCGACCACAGTACGGCTACCAGCAGCAGCCCGATGGCCAGTCCACCCAGCAGCACCAGGCGCGGCTTGTCCTTGTCCACCGTGGCTTCAAATTCAGGCAGAGAGACCAGACGCAGCGTCCAGATGTGATCGTGCAGCACGACGCTGCTGGTGGTTGAAAACAGTGGCTGCCGCCCCGTGATGCCACGGCTTTCGTAGAGCAACGCGCCCCGGTCCAGTGTGGAACCATCATGGATGGCAATGCCGATGTCACGCTCCTCGCCCAGCACACCTTTGATCAGGTCGCCGGCGCGGAACACCGCATACACGAACCCCTGCGGCACCGCCTGTCCTGGCACTGCCGGCGCCTCGCGATACACCGGCTTGTACATCAGAAATCCGGCCTGCACATCAGCACCGGTTTCCTGGACCAGGGTGACTTTCCCGGTGATCGAGGCGCTGCCGGTATGCATGGCGCGATCCATGGCATCTCGGCGCACGGTCTCCGAATACATGTCGTAACCGAAAGCACGCAGGTTGCGGCCACTGAACGGTTCCAGATACAGAATGGGGGCGTAGCGTTCGCGCTGGCCGGGCGGCGTGATGACAAAATCCGGAAAACCCTCACCCCTCACCCGCGCTACGAAATCAATATATGCGGGGTGTGAAAAGTACTGCGCATAACCCATGCCCTGTATGCCGGGATAGTAGGCATCCAGCATAAGGGCATTGTAGTAACTCCGCCATTCACTGCGTTCTATGCTGATCGAGGCGTCGAACAATCCCGCGGCACCGCGCAGCACCTGCTCATAATTGGCCATGCGCCCGGTGATGGCTGCTTCCATCTGTGCCGCACGAAACTCGAAACGCAGGCGCGCCTCCTTTGCTGCGTCATCGCGGGCCGCATTCCACGCGGAGAGCGTCAACACGATCGGCAATACCACGGCAAGCATGGCCGCCAGGGCATTGAAAAATCCCTCCCGGCCCGGCAACACAGCGCGCAATAACCTCCGCAGGTTCATGGCTGCTGCCCCTTGTCTGCCGATCGCACTGCCCCAGGCGGACCTTCAGCCTGCCAGTTGGCAGTACGGGTCATTTCGCCCCATTTGGCCTTGCTGCCCGTCATCCACTTCAGTAATCCCCACAGCCGCCATAACGTGTTGAGCTGACGGTAGCCGAAGTTCTCGATGATGATCACCAGCAGCAGCACCGCCAGTTGTCTGGGTTTCGGGTAGATATGGAACGAGAGTTCTTCGAGCAGCAGCGCACTTACTGAAAGTATGAAGCCGAAGCCCAGGGCCACCAGCATGAAGGTCACAAAAGCTTCGGTCGATACTATGCCCAGGGCAAACGCCGAAATCATGAACACGTAACCCACGACTTCGATGACAGGCCCCCACCACTCGAACACGGCCATGAACGGAAAAGCCAGCCAGCCGGGGGCGCCACCGCGGGGATGGCACAGCAGTCCGATATTCATGGTCAGACTTTCGCACAGGCCGCGCTGCCAGCGCACGCGCTGGTTTTTCAGCACGCGCAGCGATTCGGGTGCTTCGGTCCAGCAGATCGGATCCGGCACAAACACGATGCGGTACGGCATGCGCTTCAGTCGATGCCAGCGATGCAGCCGCATCACCAGTTCCATGTCCTCGCCCATGGTGTCGTGGCGGTAACCGCCGACGGCCACCACGCTTTCCTTGCGAAACAGACCGAACGCACCCGAAATGATCAGCACGGCATTGAGCGGCGACCATCCGAGACGCCCGAACAGAAAGGCCCGCAGGTATTCGACGATCTGCAGCAACGCCAGCAGGTTGGTGGGCAGACCGACACTGACCAGGAATCCCTGATCCACCACGCAGCCATTGGCGATGCGCACGGTGCCGCCGGAGGCTATGGTCAGCGGGTCCTCCAGAAAAGGCTCGACCACGCGCTTCAGGCTGTCACGCTCCAGGATGGAATCGGCATCCACGCCGCAGAACAAGGGATAACGCGAAGCATTGATGCCGGCGTTGAGCGCATCCGCTTTGCCGCCGTTGTCCTTGTCGATGACGCGCAGACTGGGATGCAGTGTCGAGCGGTAGATGGCGCGTATGGGCTTGGTCTCTATGCGTTTCCAGTACGCTTCGGGAAACGGCACCAGTGCAAACTCCCGACGCAGGGTCTCCATGGTGCGATCTTTCGAGCCGTCGTTGATCACGATAACTTCGTAGTCCGGATAATTCATCTGCAGCATGGAGCGTACCGATGAGGCAATGGTGGCTTCTTCATTGTAGGCGGGCACCAGCAGCGATACGGGCAGCTCAAACCCGGAAAGACTGCGTGGCAAGTCATCGAGACTGTGCTCCTCAATGTAGCGCTTGAGACTGCCCAGCGACAGCACATTAAGCAGGATGTAGCCGGTGTTGATGGCCGCGAAGTAAGCAAGGAAAAACCACTGCGCGGCTATGATCACATCGGAGTAGCTCATGAGGCCCGCTCCTCGGCCAGGGCCTCCTTCAGCATGTCCGCTGCGAAACGGTCGGGCAGAATGGAGCGTATCTTGTCCAGTTCAACCAGGGTGGTGAACGGCAGCGCAATCAGGGCCCGCGCCGCGTGATAGCGCACCCACCAGTGCTCGTCACTCAGCAGGTCCGTCAACAGCTTGCGGTCCTCCGGCATGCCGATGTGACCCAGCGCGCGCACCGCGCTGATGCGCACGACCCAGTTAGCGTGGCGCACGTAACCGCGCATCATCGTCACATCTTCCGGGTCACGCAGTACCCGCAGGGCCGCAGCTATGACATCCGGGTCCTCAGTCTGGCTCAGGATGCGCCGCAAGGCAGGCGCGGCGCGTTCGCTGTGCGCAACTGCCATCAAGCGCAGCAGGCGCGGTACCTGGTGCGAGCCGTCTTCCGCTGCAGCTGCAGCCTCGGTAGCGGCAATCAACGGCGTTGTAAGCAGATCGGGACCGATGTCTTTGAGCATGGCGGCGATTTTCGCCATCGGCCAGTCCTCGCGTGCACCAATGACTGTGATCAGCCAGGGCAATGTCGCCCGGGCATCAATGTCCAGCAGCGCGCGCGCTGCCGCCAGCGACAGCATCGGCGACGGATCGCCAACCAGCAGGCGTAGTTCATGCCAGCGGGTCTTGTCGCCGAGATGTCCCAGTGCGACCACGGCAATTAGCTTTTTGCGTAAATTGCCCTGTGCGACCATGTCGCGCACGATTTCACTCATGCCCGCGGACTGGGCCAGCTGCACCAGATTGCCGCGGGTCGCACCTGCCAGGGATTCGAGATGATAAGTCCACAGCTTGAGGAAGGTATAGCGCATGGCCCGCGGAATACGCGGCAGTTTTTCCGGAACCTGGAAAGTACATTCCGCAAGCAGCGGCTGCCATTTCATGATGAAGCGACGCTGGCGACGCTGCCGGAGTATCAGGCTGACCCGCAGCAGAACTATCAGTGCCAACATCAGCAGCGATATGCCGAGGACAGCGAGGCCCGTCCATAACGCAATTTGCAGCGCCGTATCCTGCGTGGACGAAAGCGAGACAGGAAGGCCGCCGGGCAGTGTCGGCAGCATGCGGTCCAGGCGCAGTGACAGGTCAGAAACTGTGGCGTATCCCAAGCCGCAGCCCCTGCCGGCGGTACAGGCTCCCCTGCTCGTGCTGGACCACGTCGTAGGTCAGCGCCCAGGCCGGGGCGAACCAGTGCTGACCATTCAACGTCCAGTTTTGGACATCGGTCGATATCACACCGCGCGTAGGTCCGGTGTATTCCACTTCACGGCCAGTGGCATAAGAAAGACCTACGGAACTGCGGTTGGCATAGTAATAACTCAGTTGCAGGCGATGGGCGGAAGCGGAACCCGCGCCTTCAGGTCTGCCCGTATACAGCGTATAGGCGCCGCGGAAATTGCCCCAGTAGCGTTCGGCGAGCACCGATACCACATTGGTGCCCACCAGATCGTATTCGCTATGCCGAAGTCCCACCCCCAGGCCCCAGCCAGCGGGCAGAGTTTTCTGCAATTGCCCGTATACCGAATGGCGCGCCAACACTTCATGGGTCGGGCTGGCACTGGCCTCGAGCACCGAAGTCCAGGTGGGCGCCAGGGGGTAATAAAGGCCGGCATGCAACTCCGTGTCGTTCAGACCGAAACGCCGGGTTTCACGCAATCCCCCATAAAGGGTGTGGCGGGCGCCGAACTGATGGTTGGCCAGCAGGTAGGTACTGGTCCAGTCCGGCAGATTGTTGGTCAGCGTTTCGCG
>JBBKXO010000076.1:0-3530 GCA_037969525.1 Burkholderiales bacterium
ATCCTGCACCTCCCCCTCCCGCAATTCCCGCATTCCCCGTTTTTCCAGTCCTTGTTTTTTTCAATCCCGTGCGCGTGGTCGCCGTCGGTGACGTACGTATTGCGGGCGCAATTCCGTTAAGGAGAGATGCATGAAACGCATATTCTTGATTGTTATGGGAGCATTGTTCGCTGCGTCCGCCATGGCGGCGCAGACCCTGAAAGTTTCGGCCATTCCTGACGAGAACCCGACTGAACTGCAACGCAAATTTTCCCCGCTGGGCAAATATCTGGAAAAGGCGACGGGCATGAAGGTCGAGTTCACGCCGGTCACTGATTACGCGGCGACGGTAGAGGGTCTGGCCGCCGGCAAGCTGGACATGGTCTGGTATGGCGGATTCACTTTCGTGCAGGCGCATATCCGTACCAAGGGCACGGCGATTCCGCTGGTGCAGCGCGAACAGGATGAAAATTTCCGTTCAGTGTTCATCACCCGCACCGGCAGCGGCATCACCAAGCTGACAGACCTCAAAGGCAAGAATTTCGCATTCGGATCGGTATCTTCGACTTCGGGCCACTTGATGCCGCGTTCGTTCATGCTGCAAGCCGGCATTGATCCTGACAAGGACCTGCGCGTCGCTTTCTCCGGCGCGCATGACGCCACCGCATTGCAGGTTGCCGGCGGCAAGGTGGATGCGGGTGCGCTGAACATTTCCGTCTGGGAGAAACTGGTCGACGAGAAACGCGTGGACACCAAGCAGGTCCAGGTGTTTTACACGACACCGCCATACTACGATTACAACTGGACCGTGCGCGGCGACCTCGACAAGGCGGTGATCGAAAAAATCCGCAGCGCATTCCTGGCGCTGGACGCGAAGATCCCGGCGCACGCGGAAATCCTCAAATTGCAACGCGCGACGCGCTTCGTGCCGACCAAGGTCGAGAATTACAAAAACATCGAGCAGGCGGCGCGTTCGGCCGGTCTGCTCAAATAGTGCAGCCGGTGGCCGGTCCTGTGCCCGGAGATGCAGCACTTTCCGGGGTGCGGGTCGCGTACGCGACCGGCGATGCGGCACTGATCGACGTCACGCTGGGGTTTGCGCCCGGTGAACAGGTGGCGGTGATTGGGCCGTCGGGGGCCGGCAAGACCACGTTGCTGGCGACGCTGGCCTGCGCCATGCAGCCCGCTGCCGGGTCGGTGCGGGTGCTCGGTGTCGATCCCTGGAAACTCCCTGCCGCCGCGTTGCATGCGCTGCGTGGCCGGCTGTTTCTGGCGCCGCAACTGCCGCCGCTACCGCCCCGGCAGCGCGTGGTGCACGCGGTACTGGCGGGGCGTTTGCCACAGTGGAGTGTATGGCAGGCCCTGCGCTCGTTGATTTATCCGCGGGATGCTGACATTGCCCACGACGCACTTGCACGCTTTCGCCTCGAAGACAAACTCTTCATGCGTTGCGACAAACTCTCGGGTGGCGAGCGGCAGCGTGTGGCGCTGGCGCGGTTGATCGTGTCCAATGCGGAACTGCTGTTGCTCGACGAGCCGGTATCTTCGCTGGATCCGGCTCTGGCGCACCACGCATTGGAAGTTCTGCAGGATGAGGCCTCGAAACGCGGTGCCACGCTGGTGGTCAGCCTGCATGCGGTGGATCTGGCGCTGGCGCGTTTCAGCCGCCTGATCGGCGTCAGGGCGGGGCGCGTGGTTTTCGATCTGCCGCGGGCGCAGGTGACCGATGAGCACCTGGCCGATCTTTACGGAGCGGAGCTGAATGCGTCACTGCAGGGGCTGCCGGATGAGCCTGTCGCGGTGCCGAAACTGAGCCGATGCACGTAGCCGCGAGTGACGCACGGGGCATGGCGCCGGAACTGCGTGACCCCGCCTGGCACGGCAGAGTCACTATCGCGATCGTGTTCCTGGTGTTGCTGCTGCCCGCCGGCTATCTGACCGAATTCAACCCGGCCACTTTGTGGGGTGAAACCAGCCTGCGTGCGTTAAAACAGTTTGTTGGCAGTTTTTATCCACCGGCGGCATCGCCGGATTTTTTACGGCTGGTGCTGGAGGCGGCGTGGAAAACCGTGGCGATCGCCACCGTCGGCACTGCGATTGCCATTGCGATTGCCTTGCCGGCGGCATTGGCGGCGACGCGCATCCTGTCCATTTCGCGCATAGCCACGGGCCGCATGGCGTTGCTGCCTGCAGTGGTCAGGACCGGGATCCGCTGGGTATTGATATTTCTGCGCAGCATGCCGGAGATTGTGTGGGCGATGATTTTTGTGCGCGCGGTGGGACTGGGGGATACCGCCGGCGTGATGGCCATCGGCATTACCTATGGCGGCATGCTGGGCAAGGTCTACCTCGAAATCCTCGAATCTGCCGAGCATCAGTCCGCCACCGTTTTGTTGCAGAACGGCGCGGGACGCTTGCAGGCGTTCTGGTATGCCGCGCTGCCGGTGAGCCTGCCCGAACTGACGTCGTACACCATCTACCGCTGGGAGTGCGCAATTCGCGCTTCGGTGGTGATGGGGTTCGTCGGCGCCGGCGGACTGGGCCAGCAGATGGAACTGTCGATGAAAATGCTGGCCGGCGGCGAAGTGCTCACCATGCTGCTGGTGTTCGTCGCGCTGGTGTGGGTCGCTGACCTGATCAGTGCATTTTTGCGCAGGGTGCTGGCATGAAGCTGGCGTGGGGTGCTCTGGCCGGATTCGCCGCAGCGTTGGCGTTTCTGGCGATCTGCGTGGTGAGCCTGTCCGGCGACTGGGCGAGTTTTTTCTCGGGCACTGCGGCGGAGAAAATGGGCGAGTTCATCGTGGGATTTGCACATCCGGCGACCGACCCGGCATTCCTGCAGAAACTGGGGTATGCCACGCTGGAGACCCTTGCCATTTCCTGGCTGGGCACGCTGATCGCGACCGTTGGTGGCCTGGTGATGGCCTTGCCGGCGGCGGGGCGCTGGGGACGCGTTGCCCGCGGCCTGTCACGTTTGTTGCTGAATGTGCTGCGTGCCATACCCGAACTGGTGTGGGCGGTGATGGCAGTCATTGCCGCCGGGCTGGGGCCGTTCGCCGGAACGCTGGCGCTGGCGATACACACCACCGGCGTGCTCGGGCGATTGTTTGCCGACGCACTGGAGAACGTGGCGCCGGAACCCCACGCCAGTTTGCGGCGGCATGGCACCGGCGCGGTCGCGGCATTCTGGTACGCGACCTTTCCGCAAGTGGTGCCGCAACTGATGAGTTATACGATGTATCGCTGGGAGATTAATGTGCGGGCAGCGGCCATACTCGGCGTGGTCGGCGCGGGCGGCCTGGGTCAGATGCTGCATTTTCATCTGAGCCTGTTTCAGACCTCCGAGGCGGCCAGCGTGCTGATTGCGATGATCGTGCTGGTATCACTGGTGGATGCGCTGAGCAATTACTTCCGCAAGCGGATGACGGCCTGAAAAGAGGGTCGGGTGAAATTCAGTCTGCGGTGTTGCCAGTCAACGCGGCGATGACCCTCTCGCGCTTCAGCGATGGCGAAAACAATTCAATGAAATCGTAGACATAGCCGCGCAGATA
>JBBKXO010000077.1:0-15713 GCA_037969525.1 Burkholderiales bacterium
GGTTGCGCGCAGCCATCAGCATCGCTGCAATGACCAGCTCCTTGACCGCGTTGGCATTCGCGCCAGGCGCATTGAACACGGGTACGCCGCGGCCGTTCATCTTGTCTACCGGAATATTATTGGTACCCGCACCAGCGCGGCCTATGGCGCGGACGCTGGCCGGGATGTCCATAGCATGCATGTCATGCGAACGCACCAGTATGGCCTCCGGCGCCGCCATGTCGCTACCCAGGTGATAACGTTCCTTCGGGAAGCGCTGCAGGCCGACGCTGGCAATAGCGTTCAGCGTCAGAATATTGCACTTTGCGATGGACTCAGCCATGTTTGCGTTCGAACTCCTGCATGAACGAGAGCAGCGCCTGCACGCCCTCGATGGGCATCGCGTTGTAAATAGAGGCGCGCATGCCGCCGACCGAGCGATGCCCTTTCAACTGCGTCAGGCCGTGCGCCTTGGTTTCCTTGAGGAAGGCGTCGTCGAGCGCTGCATTGCGCAGTGTGAACGGGATGTTCATCAGCGACCTGTCCTCTTTTGCCACCGGTGAGTGGTAAAACTCGGTCTGGTCCAGATAGTCGTACAACAATGCGGCCTTGGCGCGATTGATGGTCTCCATCCCCTGCAGGCCGCCCTTGCCTTTGAGCCATGCGAACACCAGCCCCGCTACGTAGATGCCGTATGTGGCCGGCGTATTGGACATGGAGTCGTTGTCGGCCTGAACCCTGTAATCAAACACTGTCGGCGTCACCGGCAGGGCCTGTCCCAGCAGTTCGTCACGAACGATGATGATGGTCACCCCGGCGGGCCCGATGTTTTTCTGCGCGCCTGCATAGATCAGCCCATAGCGCGACACGTCGACAGGACGTGACAGGATGTGCGATGACATGTCTGCCACCAAGGGCACATCGCCGGTATCCGGAACCCAGTGAAACTCCACGCCGCCGATGGTCTCGTTCGTGGTGACGTGCACGTAGGCCGCCCCGGGATCCAGCTGCCACTGCGTCTGTTTCGGCACATGATTGAAGTTGGCGCCTTCGGAGCTTGCCGCCACATTGACCTTGCAGTACTTCTTGGCTTCGCTGATGGCTTTTTTCGACCACTGCCCGGTGTTGACGTAATCAGCGCCGGACTTTCCGCGCAACAGATTCATCGGCACCATCGCAAATTGCGCAGAAGCACCGCCCTGCAGGAACAGTACCTTGTAGTTCGCCGGAATGGCCAGCAGCTCACGCAGATCGGCTTCGGCCTTGGCGTGGATCTCAATGAATTCCTTGCCGCGGTGACTCATCTCCATGACCGACATGCCACTGCCGTGCCAGTCGAGCATTTCCGCGGCCGCCTGCTCAAGAACCGGTTCCGGCAACACCGCCGGACCGGCGCTGAAATTGAATACCCGTGCCATACGCTGGATTAAATTACCGAGTTAATTTACGAACGGAAAATTGACTATGCATCGCGCCGTGAGCAGGCAGGCACATTATTCCTCTTCATCCGTCTCGACGATGGTCTCCAGCCCTACCAGCAGCTCCCCTTCATCGAGGTTGATCAGCCGCACGCCCTGGGTCGAGCGTCCCTGCTCGCGAACCTCGGACACCCGAGTGCGAATCAGCACGCCGCCAGTGGTGATCAGCATGATCTCGTCCTCCTTGGTCACCAGCTGGGCACCGACCAATTTGCCGTTGCGGTCACTGGCCTGGATCGCGATCATGCCCTGCGCACCGCGGCCGTGACGCGTGTACTCTGAGACCGGCGTGCGTTTGCCGTAACCATTTTCCGTTGCGGTCAGCACCGACTGCTTTTCCTCATTCGTCGTGAGCAATGATATGACTTTCTGCTTCTTCTGCAGCTTCATGCCACGCACACCCGCAGCCGCGCGACCCATGACGCGCACTTCGCTCTCCTTGAAGCGTACAGCCTTGCCGGCGTCGGAAAACAGCATGATGTCCTCCTTGCCGTCGGTGATGGCCACGCCGATCAGATAGTCGCCGTCATCCAGCTTGACGGCGATGATGCCCTTGGCCATCGGTCGCGAAAAGGCCGACAACGCGGTCTTCTTCACAGTCCCGGTTGAAGTCGCCATGAACACAAAGTGTTCATCGTCAAAGTCCTTCACCGGCAGTATGGCGGTGATTTTCTCGTGCTCCATCAGCGGCACCAGGTTGATGATCGGCTTGCCGCGTGATGCGCGGCTGCCCTGCGGCACCGCATAAACCTTGATCCAGTACACACGCCCGCGATTGGAGAAACACAGGATGTAGTCGTGGGTGTTGGCAATAAACAGTTTCTCGACGAAATCATCATCCTTGGTCGTCGTCGCCTGCTTGCCCCGGCCACCGCGTTTTTGCGCGCGGTAATCCGCCACCGGCTGCGACTTCATATAGCCACCGTGCGACAGCGTCACCACAACGTCTTCCGGCTGGATCAGGTCTTCAGTGCTCAAGTCCTGGGTGCTGGTAACGATTTCGCTGCGCCGCTCGTCGCCATACTGCTTTTTGACATCGACGAGTTCCTGCGCAATGATCTTGGTGACACGCCCCGGCTTGTCGAGCACATCCAGCAGGTCGGTGATCGTGTCCATGGTCGCGCGGTATTCGGCAACGATCTTGTCCTGCTCAAGTGCGGTCAGGCGCTGCAGTCGAAGTTCCAGGATTTGCTGGGCCTGCGCATCGGAAAGTTTGTAGCCTTTTTTCTGCAGGCCAAATTCCGCCGACAGCCCGTCCGGACGATAGGACGCCCCCTCGCCGCGCGACAGCAGGTCCTCCACCAGCTTCGACCGCCAGAACCGCGCCATCAATTCCTGCTTGGCGTCCGCCGGTGTCGGTGCGGCCTTGATCAGTGCAATGACTTCATCGACGTTGGATAACGCAACCGCCAGCCCTTCGAGCACATGCCCGCGGTCCCGTGCCTTGCGCAGTTCGTACACCGTACGGCGGGTAACAACCTCGCGACGATGACGCAGAAATGCTTCGAGGAACTGCTTGAGATTCAGCAGGCGCGGCTGGCCATCGACCAGCGCTACCATATTCATGCCGAAACTCTCCTGCATCTGCGTGTCTTTCCACAGATTGTTCAGGACAATTTCAGGCACCTCGCCGCGTTTGAGTTCGATCACCGCACGCATGCCCGACTTGTCGGACTCGTCGCGGATATCGGCAATGCCCTCAAGCCTCTTCTCGCGCACCAGCTCGCCGATTTTCATCAGCAGGTTGGCCTTGTTGACCTGATAGGGCAGCTCGTCAATGATGATTGCGACTCGCCCGCCCTTGTCGGCCTCTTCAAAATGGGTGCGCGCCCGCATGATCACCTTGCCGCGCCCGGTGCGATAACCGTCGCGCACACCCTGCACCCCGTAAATAATGCCGCTAGTCGGAAAATCCGGCGCAGGCACAATCTTGATCAGGTCGTCGATGGTGATTTCCGGGTCCTTCAACAGGGCCTGGCAGGCATCCACCACTTCTGACAAATTATGCGGTGGAATGTTGGTCGCCATGCCCACGGCAATACCAGAAGACCCATTGATCAGCAGGTTCGGCACCTTGGTTGGAAGCGTGACCGGCTCCTGCTCCTTGCCGTCATAGTTCGCCACGAAATCGACGGTTTCCATGTCGATATCGGCCAGCATGTCGGAAGTGATTTTTGACAGACGGCACTCGGTATAGCGATAAGCAGCGGCAGAATCACCATCGACAGAACCGAAGTTGCCTTGCCCGTCAACCAGCATGTAACGCATTGAAAAATTCTGCGCCATGCGCACCAACGCCTCATAAGTGGCGCTGTCGCCGTGCGGGTGGTATTTGCCCAGCACATCGCCGACCACGCGCGCGCATTTCACATACGAGCGATTCCAGACCGTGTTGGACTCATGCATCGCAAACAGAATGCGGCGATGCACCGGCTTGAGACCGTCGCGTACATCAGGCAGTGCGCGACCGACAATCACGCTCATTGCATAATCAAGATAGGAGCGCCGCATCTCCTCTTCGAGGCTGACGGGCAGTGTTTCTTTGGCGAATTGATCCATGGATTCCGAAGGCTTATTTTGGGGCGACCGCACACATTGCGGTCGCGGAGGGTGCAGTTACAAAGCGTGGAATTCTAGCATGCTGCAATGCGTATCACACCCTAATCCGGGACTTGTCTGCAGCACAGCGCAGAGCATCCGGCAACAGTCGCGATGATCCGATGACATCGGCGTCTCGCTGCAGCGTGCTGATCCATGACACTGCTGCGACTGCTGTAAATTACCAGTGCTGAGTGACTCAATAAGTGCCATCGCTGAAGGCCCGGACCCGCGACCGCGTAAAGGCATGCGCTGCGGCATATTCGGCAATGCAATGTCAATGCCATTACGGCACAATGAACACCCCGAATATCCGGTTCCACAAAGTGAAATGCCGCCCCGCGAGACTGATGTATTTGAGCAACAGATCTATGCTTTTTTTTTTAGAAACATGCTATTATTGGCCCCTAGGGTTACTCAGATATCGGGGATGTGATATCTAGTGGCCTTCAGGGAGAACCAAATTCTTATTGCAGATTTACCGGCTATTCCGGCACGTCCCTATTTTTCGCAAAACAGGAGGATTAAAAACATGCGTTCAGCTCTTAGGATCACCATTGCAAGCGCCATCGCAGTAGCAGCGCTTGCACCTGCGCTCGCTTCGGCGCAGGCCAAGGATGGGTACTTGACGGACAAAGATGGCGGCGTAGTTAAAGCCTTAGGCGCCAACGTCTGCGTACGCAGTAGCCAATGGACACCAGCACTGGCCATCGCCGAGTGCGATCCGGATCTGGTGAAGAAGCCGGCCCCGGCCCAGAAAGCCGCTCCCGCTCCAAAAGCCGCTCCTCAAAAGGCTGCTCCGCAGAAAGCCGCGCCGAAGCCCAAGAAGCCTGAAATGCTCAATATCGAAGAGAAAATTGAGCTGCAGGGCATGGAGTTCAACAAGGCCGAAATGACCGACGACAACAAGGCTGACCTCGACAAGTTCCTGGGCGGGCTGGCTAAAACCACCAAAGCACATGGTCCTGTCGCCATCGGCGCAGTCATCGTCACCGGCCACACTGATCGCATCGGCACCATGAAATACAACATGAAGCTGTCGGAGCGTCGCGCGATCACGGTGAAGGACTACATCGTTGCCAAAGGCATCGACCAGAAGTTGATTTTCTGGGAAGGCAAAGGCCCGAAACAGCCGATCCCGGTAACCAAGTTCTGCGACAACAAGATGAAGCGCAAGCAGCTCATCGAATGTCTGGCGCCGAACCGCCGCGTTACCGTGGAAGTGGTTGGTCGTGCACAAAGCATGGCCAAGCCGAAAGCAGCAGCTAAAAAGCCGGCTTCCAAACGCTAAGCAGTAACCGCACTACAAAAGCCCTGCTTCGGCAGGGCTTTTTTTTTGACATACAATCACCCTTTCACACTCATACTCGTCCCGCCTCATGTCCTTGACTACAGTAATTGAGCCGCGATGGCTCATACCGGTCGAACCGGCTGCCGTCGCACTCACTGCGCATGCCGTGGTCATGGAGGACGAACGCATTGCCGCGGTACTCCCGGTCGCCGACGCAACAGCGCGCTACCCGGACGCGCAGCACGTACTTCTGCCCGACCACGCCCTGATACCCGGGCTGGTCAATCTTCATACGCATGCCGCGATGACGCTGATGCGCGGCATGGCCGATGATCGGGCGCTCATGGACTGGCTGCAGAATCACATCTGGCCGGCCGAAGGCCGCGTGGTTTCGGACGACTTCGTCTATGACGGAACGCTGCTGGCCTGCGCAGAAATGCTGCGCGGGGGCATCACCTGTTTCAACGACATGTATTTCTTCCCCGAGGCCACCGCACGCGCAGCGCTCCACGCCGGCATGCGCGCCTCACTGGGTATCATCGCCGTCGAGTTCCGTTCGGCCT
Source organism: Burkholderiales bacterium (assembly GCA_037969525.1). Classification (GTDB taxonomy): domain Bacteria; phylum Pseudomonadota; class Gammaproteobacteria; order Burkholderiales; family SG8-41. The sequence continues at coordinate 5,910 of JBBKXO010000077.1, forward strand.
ATGCCAATGATGCGCAGGACTACCTGGCCAAGGGCATGGCGTTACGGGATGCGCTGCGCGATGAACCGCTGTTATCCTTCTGCCTCGCCCCGCATGCACCCTTTACCGTGTCCGACGACACTTTTGCGCAAATCGCCACCTATGCCGGAGAACTCGACATACCCGTGACTATTCATCTCCATGAAACGGCACAGGAAGTCAGTGACAGTGTCAGGGAATACGGCTTGCGGCCGGTCGCCCGGCTGGAGAAACTCGGGCTGCTGGGCCCGGGTTTGATCGCCGTACATGGCGTGCATCTGAACCCCGACGAAATTGCGCTGTTCGCACGACACGGTTGTTCAGTGGCGCACTGCCCTTCTTCAAATCTGAAGCTGGCAAGCGGCATCGCGCCGGTCGCCGGTCTGCTGCAGGCCGGTGTCAACGTGGGCCTGGGCACCGATGGCGCCGCCAGCAACAACCGACTTGATATGTTCGAGGAAATGCGCCTCGCCGCCCTGCTCGCCAAAGGTGCGAGCGGAGATCCCACGGTCATGCCGGCGCACCAGGCGCTCGAATGCGCGACTCTCGGTGGCGCGCGCGCACTGGGTTTGCAGAACCACATCGGATCCATTACGCCGGGAAAACTCGCTGATCTGACCGCCATAGACCTGTCTTCCGCCGCGCAGTCTCCATGCTATGACCCGATATCGCACCTGGTGTACGCCGCCGGACGCGATCAGGTCTCCGACGTTTGGGTCGGCGGCGCGAGGCGCGTGGCGAACGGTGCGCTGACGACGCTGCATGAAGCCACTATCACTGCCCGCGCCCATCATTGGCAAAAGAAAATTCGTCCGTCATGAACGTCGATCCGGCAGAACTGGACAAATTCAGCGAGCTTGCGCACCGCTGGTGGGATCCACAGAGCGAGTTCCGTCCCCTGCATGAAATCAATCCGCTGCGCCTCGGTTATATCGACGGCATCGCCACGATTGCGGGAAAAAGCGTGCTTGATGTGGGCTGCGGCGGAGGCATCCTTGCCGAAGCCATGGCCCGAAGCGGCGCACAGGTCACCGGCATCGAACTCGCCGACAAGCCGCTGAAGGTTGCCCAGTTGCACCTGCTCGAATCAGGGCTCGACGTCACCTACCGCAAGATTGCAGTCGAAGAACTGGCCCGTGAATCGCCGCACAGCTACGAGGTTGTGACCTGCATGGAAATGCTGGAGCATGTGCCGGACCCGGCGGCAACGGTGCACGCCTGCGCCGAACTCCTGAAACCAGGCGGGCACGCATTTTTTGCGACACTGAATCGCAATCCAAAATCCTATCTCTACGCCATTATCGGCGCCGAATATGTACTCAATCTGCTGCCTCGCGGCACCCATGATTACGCGCGTTTCATCAAGCCCTCGGAATTGTCAGCAGCCTGCCGCAGCGCCGGACTCGATGTCGAAGGGCTCGTCGGCATGACCTACAACCCGTTCAGCAAGACCTACGCTCTGGAAGCGGATACCGGAGTCAATTACATCCTCAGCGCCCGCGCACCACAGCCATGATCAGCGCAGTATTGTTCGATCTGGACGGCACGTTTGCCGACACCGCACCCGACCTCGGCCGCGCCGTCAACGTCATGCGCGCCGCGCGTAACCTCGCGCCGGTGCCTCTCGCCGACACCCGCCGTGTTACCTCGCTGGGGGCACGCGGCCTGCTCGATGTCGGATTTGGCATCGGCCCCGGCCATGACGAATACGCCGCGATGCGCGAAGAGTTCCTGTTTATTTACGAAAACAACCTGTGTTGCGATACCGCGCTTTTTCCCGGAATAGCGGAACTGGTGGACCGGCTGGAACAACGCCGCATCCTCTGGGGCATCGTCACCAACAAGGCTGAACGCTTCGCCAAACCGTTGTTGCTGCAGCTGGGCTATGCCACGCGCGCAGCCTGCATCATCGGCGGCGACACTGCGGGGCATCTCAAGCCCCATCCGGCACCGCTGCTCGCCGCCGCTAAGCACATCAACGTGGCGCCACAGTCCTGTATCTACGTCGGTGACGACGAGCGCGATATCCAGGCCGGGCGCGCCGCCGGCATGCGCACGGTGGCGGTCAGCTTTGGTTATCTGAACGGCAGCAATCCGGAAACATGGGGTGCAGACAGCATAGTTTCTACCCCTGCCGAAATAGAAAAATTACTTTAAAAACAATTTGTTATATAACTTACCCACTGTGCGATAATCAACCACCGCAAGGCTGAGGCTTGAACTTCAGTCAAACGGCGCAATCTTAGAGTTCATGGGGGCGACCCGGTTTCGACGTGGGTTACAAAGCAGCCCAGGGCATGCCAAGGTCCAGTTACCTTGTAAATCCGCTGGAAACTTTATACACGCAAACGACGAGCGTTATTCTCTAGCCGCCTAATACCGGCTAGACGCTGCACTGATCTGCTGATGGGTCAGGCCCCGAAAGGGGTGCAGCGTCATTTACATCAGCCTCTCTGCACGGCTTGGTCGCTTAGCTGTGTGGATCCGTCGAAGCGACTGGCCAAGCTTCAGCCTGCCGGTTGGCGGTTGCAAGGCGAGACCCAAATAACCAGGCTAAGCATGTAGTCCTGACTGTGGAGGACTTGCGGACGCGGGTTCAATTCCCGCCGCCTCCACCATTTGATTAATGGCCGCCGCTTTGCACGCGGCGGCCATTTTGTTTTAAGGCCCGCGCTACTGCACTGCATGCGGACCACTCACCGTGTTCTAATCCAGCCCATGCTCTCTTACCGCCATCAGTTCCACGCCGGCAATGTGTCGGACGTATTCAAACACGCCATTCTGACCCGCCTGCTGCTTGGTCTCGGAAAAAAAGATAAGCCTTACTGCGTGCTCGACACGCACGCCGGGATCGGGCTTTATGATCTCGAACATCCCTGGTCGCAGAAGACCGCGGAATGGCGCCACGGCGTGGGACGTGTCTGGGCACGCACCGACGCACCGGCAGCGCTGTCACCCTATCTGGATGCCATCCGCGCGGACAACGCCGATGGTCACCTGCACCACTATCCCGGCTCGCCGCGCATCACGCGCCGACTGATGCGCGCAGACGACCGCCTCGTGCTGTGTGAACTGAACAAAGAAGACTGCGCCACCCTGCAAACCGTGTTTTCCGGTGTGAGCAATACTGCGATCCACAATCAGGACGGTTTTTCGGCGTTCAAGGCGTTCCTGCCCCCTAAGGAGCGGCGTGGCCTGACTTTCATCGATGCCGCATTCGATCAGGCCGATGAGTTCGGCCGGATTACCCGTGCCATCAAGGAAGCCCATGCGCGGTTTGCCACCGGCATGATCGCCGTCTGGTATCCGCTGATGGCGCCGGCAGCCATGGATGCTTTTGCACGCAGCCTGCTGGCGATCAAGCTGCCGAAAACGCTGAAACTGGAATTATCGGTTTATCCCGAAGACTGGACAGCCCACATTCGCGGCAGCGGGATGATCGTCGTCAACCCGCCGTTCGGACTGGATCAGGAAGCGCCGCCCCTGCTCGACTGGCTATGGCGCGCGCTGTCCCCGGAAAAACAGGGCAGCACGCGCTGCGAGTGGCTGGTGCCAGAGTAAGTCCCGGCAGCCTGAAAAAACTGTGGTTCAGCCTTTGGTGCGACTGCGGTACTCGCCGGTGCGCGTGTCGATTTCGATCTTGTCACCTGTTGCACAAAACAGCGGCACCGGTATTTCGTAACCGGTACTGAGTTTGGCAGGTTTCAGCACCTTGCCTGAGGTATCACCGCGCACCGCCGGTTCGGTATAAATGATTTCGCGCACGACGGTCTGTGGAATAACGACAGAAATGCTACGGCCCTCGTACAGCACGACTTCGCATTCCATGCCGTCTTCCAAGTAGTTCAGCGCATCACCCAGGTTTTCCTTGTCGACCTCGAACTGGTTGAACTCGGCGTCCATAAACACGTACGACGGGTCGGCAAAATACGAGTAAGTGACTTCCTTGCGTTCCAGTGTCACCACGTCGAATTTTTCATCGGCGCGATACACGGTTTCCGTGCCGCCACCGGAAAGCAGGTTCTTCAGCTTCATTTTGACCACCGACGCATTGCGGCCGGATTTGCTGAAATCGGCCTTCAGCACCACCATCGGGTCTTTCCCGACCATGATCACGTTGCCTGCGCGGACTTCCTGTGCGATTTTCATAACTCTACATCCTTGTAACTGGCGTAAAAAAAGGCGCTATTCTACCTTGTTGCGCACGAATTCCACCAATCGTGCAGACATCTGTCCCAAACCCTGTAATTCCTGCCCACGGCGCCCGGCATGGGAAGCCAAAACACCCTGCATGGCGCATAGCCCGGGCCACATGGCACCCGCCTCCCCGGCTGGCCCGTCGTTCCAGCCCTGCCAGAATGACTGCATGGCGTCGGCTGCGGCTGTGTCGAGCCCGACACCATAATGCGCCAGGAATGCCTCCATTTTGCGCTGGTGTGCGCCATCCTCCTGACGATAGGGTTGCCAGACCAGCGGCCGGGCCGCCCATAACGCACGCACCAGTGAATCCTCGCCGCGGACAAAATTGATATCGCAGGACCACAGCAGTTCGTCATAACGCGTCTGCGACAGGAACGGCAGCGCACGAACTTCCAGCGCACCGCGGCGCCATGCCGTTTCAGACGCATCGTCAGCGGCGCCGAAAAATGTGCGCACTGCCGCTGTCAGCTGGCCGGATGGCACCGCAGCCACCACTGGCGTGCTGCCCTCCGCCATCGCAGCCAGCAATCCGGCGATGGGCGCATCGGCATAGGCAAACAGCGATACCGTCAGCGTCGACGGTTCCGGTACGGCAAAACCCACGCCGTTCCAGAACGCGCGGCGCGACGCCGCGTCGAAGGCGTCGCGGCGCGCCAGCAGATCCGCTTCACACAATAAGCCGCCGGTCGCCGGAGTGAATCCCGGAAAGAAAAAATAACGTGTTAATGACAGTTGCGGATGCGGTGAAGCCAGTCCATGGTGGGTGTCCACCCACGATTCGGCACTGAGATATTCAAGCACGATCCACAACGGCGGCAGCGCGCTGGCTGCCATGCGCCCGACATAGGCGTCTGGCAAGCCGCAACCGAAGGCCTCAATCACCGCTGTGGCGTCTGCGGCAACCTCAGCTGACTCTGACCAGCAACAGACCCGCACACCTTCGACGTCCTGCACTGGCAACGCCATATCCAATGCCGGCACCAGCGCACGTAGCGTGGAAAGATCATCGATCCACAGGCGCACGTGCAGGCCATGTTCGTGGTGAAGTATTTTAGCGAGGCGCCAGCACACTCCGGCGTCACCGTAATTGTCGACGACCTTGCAAAAAATATCCCAGGTGATTGGAATTGGGTGCGTAGTGACCATTAGCGGCACCGATTATGCCGTCACGCGTCCAGACAAGTCGAACTTCACGCTGGAGCGACGATTACCATGTGGCGCAGTTGCTGCAGTCAAAATTGCAGGCGAAAAAAAACCGGGCTCGCGCCCGGCTCTTGCTGCTTCATCCGGCTTAGGCAGCCTGGATGTTGCTCGCTTGTTGCTTGCCCTTGTTGCCGGCGGTGATGTCAAACGTCACCTTCTGGCCTTCTTTCAGGGTTTTGAAACCATTCATGTTGATGCCCGAAAAATGGGCAAAAAGGTCTTCGCCACCACCATCAGGGGTGATAAAGCCAAAACCTTTGGAGTCGTTGAACCACTTAACTGTACCAGTTGCCATTTGTGTATTCCTTCTGAGGATAGATAATTCCAGCTTGCGCCGGGGAATCGTATTTAAATCTCACAGCCCCAAAAGTAGTACACCAACAACCAGCAAACGCGGAATCGTTGACTTTCAAGTACTTGAAACCAAACACGCGCCGTCTTTATACGGAATAGCCCGCGCAGCGTCAAGCCTAATGTGGACCTTGCTCAAGGCTGAAAATAATATTGAATTAAATCAATTAGTTATATATTTCCTCGAAAACTCCCTGGCGGCACTAGCATCCAGTTTTTCGATGCGCGACGCCACTTCGCGGACCCGGGCACGTTGATTTTGATGATGAAATGCTGCGCCTAGCTGCAGCAGCGCGGGTACATTGTCGGCACGCAGACGCAACGCTTCCTGCGTTGCCTCAACCGCGCGATCGTACTGGTTTAACGCCAGGTAAGTGGTCCCAATACCCAGCCACGCTTCATAACTGTCGCCTTCGAGTTTCAGGGCCTGGTTGTAGGCAACGATGGCGCGCCGCGGACGATTGATAAAATTATAGGCCTCACCCAACGCCACCCAACCCTGCACGGCTGCGGGCGCTGCACGCACCCACTGCTGGGTCATGGACAGCAATCCGACCCAGTTCTTCGTCGCACGCAACTCAGCGCTGCGCGTCTGCCATTTCTCGTTGACCGCATCACGATTGGCCAAGGTAGGCTGGGAGCCGCTGCGCGCCGCCAACTGCGTAATCCAGGAAGCCGGCAACGCAAAATTCAGATTCTGTCCCTCGGGAATAATGAAAGCCGTCACGCCGACCAGCCGGCCCTCCACATCGAATAATCCCCCACCACTGGAGCCGGATGAAATCGGCGCCGATGTCTGTATGTAATGCGCACCATCGATTTCACGGATGCTCGACACCAGACCTTCACTGATCGTGAGTTCGAGTCCTTCCGGTGCGCCGACGGCATAGACGCGCTGCCCCACCCGCAACCGTCCGGTGTAGAGCGCCACTCGCGGCGCCTGCAAACTGCCGACCTGCAGCTCGCACAGATCACGATCGGCATCAGCAGCACGCAGCGTGCCGCTGTACCGGGTTTTGCCTGAATACACGGCATAACGCGTCCCGCCTTCCAACACATGGCAATTGGTCACCACTGTTTCGGGCGCCGTGACCACACCGCTGCCCAGATTGGTTACATTCTCTTCAGCGTCCAGCGCATGAATTGTGACGATACTGCGCGACACCTCCTGGAATATTTGCTCCGGATTCTTGCCTTGCGCAGCCAGTGGCCCCGCCACTGAAATCAACACGACTGCTACCAGAATTACCCTCACCAGTTCCTCCCCAATTGATTACCGCAATAACGTGCACGATACCGCATCGCGGCAGGTTTACAGCTGAAGCGCGCCATTATGCCGTGCACAACAGCATTGCAATACTTCATTAAATTCAGCTAGTTAAGTGTTTACTGATATGCCAAAGCAAAACGAGATTAATTCAATCAGATTTCACGATGTAAGATGTGTATTTACCTATCTTGTTGTTATTAATAATGTTTAATACTTCATTTAGTTTATTTTTTCTATAGACACAGATGAATATTTTTGTTTATATGTTGCAAAGCAGTATGATTTACAAGATTATGACTCTGAATGCTGCATAGCGATAAAACAACTAAACGGGAGCTCAATATGAAGATTTGCGTCGTTGGTGCAGGATCTATAGGCGGCTACCTGGCAGTTCAGTTTGCTGAAGCTGGTCACGATGTCACCGTAATCGCTCGCGGCGCCCATTTGGCGGCCATCCGCGCCCGCGGCCTGGAACTGGTCATGGCAGACGGCACGCGCAAGCTGGCCCGTAAGCTGCGCGCCACTGATTCCATTGCCGATGCCGGGAAACATGATCTGGTCATCCTCGGCGTCAAAGCACATCAGGTCGAAGCCATCGTCGATCAACTTCCCGCCCTGTTTCACGACGATACTGTGTTGATCCCGATGCAGAACGGCATTCCCTGGTGGTATTTCCAGCGCCATGGCGGCGAATTCGAAGGGCATGTCGTGCGCACTGCCGATCCACAGGGCAGGATCGCCGCGACCATCGATCCGGCCCGCATCGTGGGTTGCGTGGTTTATCCCGCAGCCAGCATCGCCTCCCCCGGCGTCATCAGGCATATAGAGGGCAACCGGTTCCCGCTGGGCGAACTCGACGGCAGCGAAACGCCGCGCATCAAGATGTTGTCCGATGCCTTCGTCGGCGCCGGCCTTAAGTCCCCCATACTCACCAGCATCCGCAACGAGATCTGGCTCAAGGTATGGGGCAACCTGTCATTCAATCCGATCAGTGCACTGACACATGCGACGCTGGTCGATCTGTGCCAGTTTCCGCTGTCACGCACTCTGGCCGAAACCATGATGCTCGAAGCGCAGGCCATCGGCCACAAGCTCGGCGTCACTTTTCGCGTGCCGCTGGAAAAACGCATTGCCGGCGCGGAGAAAGTCGGCAAGCACAAGACTTCGATGCTGCAGGACGTGGAAGCCGGTCGTAACCCGGAAATCGATGCGCTGGTCGGATCGGTAATCGAACTGGGTGAATTGACGCAGACGCCGACACCGCAGATCAACGCCGTCTATGCACTCGTCAAGCTGCTCTCGCACACCATGTCGCAGGAACAGGTCTGCGTGCGCGCCAGCCCGCCCTCGGTGTTTGAGGCTGTCAATCAGGCACTGAAAACACAACTGCAGGGTACGCCCGCGATAGCGCACGCCGTATAGATAAGCCACCATTCGGATACCCGCGCTGTCACTCGCCCGACACCGCTTCAACAAAACGCCGGGTGCGCTCATGGCGCGGGTCATGAAACAACTCCGCGGGAGGCCCATCTTCCGCAATCACACCGTTCTCGAAAAACAACACGCGGTCGGCGCAGTTTTCAGCAAATCGCATATGGTGTGTCACGACCAGCATGGTCATGGTTCGCCGTTCCGCCAGAGCGCGCAATAACGCCAGCACCCCGCCGACCAGTTCCGGATCCAGCGCTGACGTCACCTCATCAAACAGCATGATGCGCGGCTGCATGGCCAGTGCACGGGCAATGGCCACCCGCTGCTTCTGCCCCCCCGACAACTGCCCCGGCATGACCTGCGCCTTGTCAGCCAAACCGACCTGCTCAAGATAGTCCAGCGCTCGATCACGTGCCTCGTTTGTCTTCAAACCCAGCACACTGACCGGCGCCTCCATGACATTCGCCAGCGCGTTCATGTGCGGAAACAGATTGAAATGCTGGAACACCATGCCCACTTTGCCGCGTACGCGCCGCAATGCCGAACGGTCCACGGCCACTCCCGGATGCCCTTGCTGCCAGGGACACTCACCATCGATCTCGATTTCTCCGGCGTCCGGTGCGTCCAGCAGCATCAACAGTCGCAACAATGTCGATTTGCCCGAGCCGCTGGGGCCGATGATGCTGACCGTCTGACCGTGAGGCACATCGAGATCCACGCCACGCAGCACCTCGACGGCACCATAGGCTTTACGCACATCGCGTAGACGGATAATCGGATCGCGCTCAGCCATGAGCCACCTGCATGCGTCGTTCAAGCATACGTATCAACGCCGCAGCTCCCAGGCTGAGCAACAGAAACAATACACCGACCAGCGTCAGCGCTTCAACATAGCGGAATGATTCAGCACCGATCATTTTGGCCGTCTGCAGCACCTCGACCACGGTGATTGCGGACAGCAGCGGCGTGTCCTTGAACATCGCCACCAGATAATTGCCCAGTGCCGGCACGACGCGCGCCACAGCCTGCGGCACGATGACGCCTTGCAGTGTGCGCCACGGACTGAGGTTCAATGCCGCTGCGGCATCCCATTGGCCCCGTGGCACTGCATCCAGGCCGGCCCGATACACCTCGGAACAATAAGCCGCGTAGTGAACGCCCAGCGCCACGGCCCCCGTAGTAAATGCCGACATGCGAAAGCCCGTTTCAGGGAGCACATAGAACAGAAAATACATCTGCACCAGCAATGGCGTGCTGCGTACGAATTCGACAAAAGCCGCCGCCGGCCAGCTGAACCAGGCTGACTTGCAGCGTCGCATAAGCGCCAGCAA
>JBBKXO010000078.1:0-4092 GCA_037969525.1 Burkholderiales bacterium
ACTGCCATGCCGATGGCCGACCGTGCCAGGGGAGTACTGCTGCCGGCCGCGACGCGGCCGTTGCGGATCATATCGGCCAGTGCGGCATCCGCGACGATAACCACATCGACCGGCTCGCCCCGCAGCAATCGATCGGGAATGGAGTCCGGCCCCGTCCCCATGTCCGTTGTGGCGGTGACAATTTTTATTTTAGTAGCGAGTTCGAATTTGGGGACAAGCGTTAGGTAGGGTGCCGTAAAGGCGCCGGATGTCATGACGATGATTTCGCGGGACCAGACACTCATGCGCATGCAACCCGTTGCGATGGTGCGATCACATACATCCGAATGGAATCCCGTTCCGCGCCTAGTCCAGCTTTGCCCCCGATTCACGCACGACTTTCGCCCACTTGCTGAGTTCGTTGCGCGTGAACTCAGCCGTTTGCGCGACCGTGCCACCTATGGGATCTATGCCCTGCGCGGCGAGTTTCTGCTTCAGGTCGGCGTCAGCCAATGCCAGAACGGACGCAGCGTTGAGCCGCTCAATGATGTCTTTGGGTGTGGCCTCCGGCGCAAACAGCGCGAACCAGATCGCCGTTTCAAAACCTTTGACGCCTGCCTCAGCCACCGTCGGCAGATCCGGCACGATGGCGGGGCGCTTGGCGGTGCTGGCTGCGAGTGCGCGCAACCGTCCCGTCTTGATGAATGGCAGCGCCGTCGAGGCGGGCGCGAACATCACCTGCACCCGGCCCGCGACCAGGTCGGTCACAGCCGCCGGACTGCCTTTGTAAGGTACATGCACGATTTTGATCCCCGCCATGCTGCTGAACAGCACGGCGGAGAGGTGCGGGCTCGTGCCGTTGCCCGACGAGCCATAGAGAATTTCGTTGGGCCGTGATTTGGCGACGGCGATGAGTTCCCTGACCGAGCGCACCGGCATCGAGGGATGCACCACCAGCAGGTTCGGCACCGAAGCGATTCCTGTGATCGCGGCGAAATCGCGCCCGAAATCGAACGGCAGATTCTTGTAGAGACTCGCGTTGATGGTGTTGGCGACCGATCCCATGAACAACGTGTAACCGTCCGCAGGTGCCCGTGCCACCGCTTCTGTGGCGATGTTGCTGCCCGCGCCCGGACGGTTATCGACCACGATGCTCTGCTTGACGCCGTCACTCAGCTTCGCGGCAAAAATGCGTCCGACTACATCGGCGGCACTACCCGGCGGAAAACCCAGCACCAGACGCACGGGCTTTGACGGATAAACCTGCCCCAACGCCGCGAGCGGTGCGGCTGCAGACAGGCAGGACACTACACACAGGGTAATCAGCTTCATTATTCCTCCGGTTTTTATTTTGTGGACTGGCGGATCCCATCGCGATCGCCGAGCCTCTATACTCGACAACTCAATCAACAATCCTACAGGATGGAGGAACATCATGGCAAAGCTGCGTGCATTGGAGTGCCGCGAATTCATCAAGGCCGTTGTTGAAAAGGCTGAAGAAATGCACGTGCCGGTGGCGATTGCCATCGTCACCGCCGAGGGCAACCTGCTCTCGCTCGAGCGCATGGATGACGCCGGCTTCGTCACGCCTAAGACCGCGGAGAGCAAGGCCTACACCATGGCTGCATTCCGCTCGATGAGTCCGCGTTTTACCGACGGTCTCGTGATCCAGCAGTGGTTCAAGGAACGCAATCCGCAGATGCTGATGAACGCATCGGTGTTCAGCGGCGGCCGTGTCGTGGTTTCAGGCGGTTGCGCACCGATATTCAAGGGCGACGAGATGGTCGGCTGCTATGGCATCAGCGGCGGTACTTCGGGACAGGACGAAGTGATGGGTCGATATGCGCGCGAGAAAGTAGGCTGGGCCCACAAACCCGAGCACGACGACACGCCGGCCGATGTGAAGGATCACATCAACGAGATTTATGCGCAGGTCGGTCTGGGCGATCGCAAGATCTAGATATTCGCTCCAGTCGCTACCCGGATGCGGCCTCGTTGCCGGTTTGATATAAGCCGTCCTGCCCCTTTTTCGCCAGATACATGGCTTCATCGGCATGGCGCAGCAGTTGTTTTTCACTCTTCCCGTGGAGTGGGCAATGTGCAACGCCGATGCTGGCCAGGATATTCACCTGTTTCCCCGCAAGGTCAAAAGGCTGACCGAGGGCGCTGCGGATTTTTGCCATGACCAGCGAGGTGTGTTCCGGCTTTTCAATGTTTTCCAGCAACACCACGAACTCGTCGCCACCAAAACGCGCCACGGTATCGCCCGCCCGCACACACCGCTCCAGGCGCCGGGCCACTTTTTTCAGCAGCAGATCGCCGGCGCCATGTCCGAGCGTATCGTTCACTTCCTTGAATTTATCCAGGTCCAGATACAGCAGTGACAGTTGTGCCTGGCCCCGTTGTGCGCGGGCCAACGCCAGTTGCATGCGATCGTGGAACAGTTCGCGGTTGGGCAATTGGGTCAGCCGGTCGTAGAGGGCCAGATACTGCAGACTGGCGACCATCTGCTTGCGTTCAATGGCGGCGGCGATCTGGGTGGACACGAACTGCAGCAGCTCCTGGTCACCCAGAGTGTAGTGCGCATGGCCGGCATGGCTTTGCACCACCAGCGCGCCTATCGTGCCGTTGCGTGATTCCAGCGGGACGCCCAGCCAGCTGCGCGAATCATTCCGGGCATGCTGACGCAGGTTCTCAGGCAGGCCTTCAGCATTGTCCGGGTTGAGCAGCAGCGGCTGTCCGCTGCGAATGACCTCAGCGCACGGCGTGTCCGAATTGAGCGTTTGCGTGCCGGGCAGAGAGGCTTGCTCATCAACATGATAGGGAAAGCTGATCTCGCCGCTTTTTTCATCGTAGAGGGCGATTGAAAAATTGGCGGCAGGCAACAGATCCCCGATGATCTTGTGTAGCTGTTGATACAGCGTGGGCAGATCCTCTGCGGCATGGGTGGCTTCAGACATGGCGTACAGCGCCGACTGGATGGCCTCGGCGTGTTTGCGCCTGGTGATGTCCCGGGCTACTGCGATCCGCAACTGGTGTTCTTCCGACCAGCGCGCCGACCACATGATATTCACAATCAGGCCGTCTTTGCGTACATAGCGGTTTTCAAAATGGAACTGCGGATTGCCGGACATGATGCCGCTGGCTGTGCGCAGGGTCATGTCCCTGTCCTCGGGATGCACCAGATCGATCATGCGTTTGCCGATCACTTCTGCCGGGGTATAGCCGAAAATGCGCTCGAAACTGGCGCTCACGAATACATAACGCCCCTCCTTGTCGACCACGCATATGGCGTCGAGCAGCAGGTCCATGTATTTGCCTAATGCAGCGTAAGTGGTTGATTCCATATTTTTGCTTTGCCAGAGACTGGAAATTGCAATCCGGGTGCAGGTCGAATGTTCCCATGCCAGCCGCCGCTATGTCGACCCATACCCATGCCCGATTACCCCCCCTTTTTGCCTGATCCAGGCCGCAATGGGTGGCCGTGTGCTGCCAGGGGCGCTAAGATGCGGGCATGCCCGGGCCGACTCCGCCCGGCAAGAATGGGGAGGCCGCATGGAAACCCTCTATAAGTGGCGAGTGCAGGAAAAAGACCTCCGTGGCCGGATACGCTGGCGCATGGTCAGATCGCCGATGTCCGAAGAAACCGCCCGCTTCTGGGCGACTAACAACAACAAAATCATCAAGCGAATCGACTTGCCGGTAGCGCAGACTTCCCGGCCGGTCTCTGGAGTTACCGCAGCCTACGCGCTGAAAACGCAGTCGTAGCGCCGCAGTCATAGCACATCGCCCAGCCGGCTTGCCCGCGCCTGCGCTCTTGGTGCGGGTCCTGCTGCGGTCCGGCCCCGTGAAAGTTGATCATCGAGTCAGTTGTTGTGGACAATGGCGGTCCAGCTGCGGGATAACGACGGGAAATGGAAAAATTCATGGCGCTTTTGCAGAACACGCTTTTGCGTAACATCATGTGTGCCACGGGTGTGGCCATCATCGGAATAACCGGGTCCTGGGGCGGGCCGGCGATGGCGCAGAATAATTCCGCCAAACCGCCTGCGGGCGTCGTGCAAAAGCCCGCTAATCCGGCGCTGACCCAGGAAATCTCCGAACAGGCAAAAA
>JBBKXO010000079.1:0-4637 GCA_037969525.1 Burkholderiales bacterium
CTGGGCCGTCCGTTCGGCGCACCCGACGCACCGGATTTCCAGCGCAAGGTATTACGCGCACTGCTGCGCTTGTTTGAACACCAGACGGGTCCGGTGCTGGAGGATTTTCCTGAGGATGCACCGGCGTCTGCCGCCAGCGATGCCGAAACCCCGTTCGCCTGCCCGGTCAGTTTCGCCAAGGCCGCCATGGCCGATGACAACCTCGCCGCCGCACTGCAACGCGAAATCGCGCAACTCGCACCCTGGTACGATCTTGCCAGGAAACGGCGCGGCCGCAGTACATTCGGCATATCCGGATTGAGCATCGATGCCGCAGCTGCACATGCGGCTACTTATCTGACCACACCTGCGGCACCCTATGCGAACCTGACTGCGGGGGTTGCACTGAAACGCGCCTGCGACGATCTGAAAGCCTGGTACTACGAAGCGGTCGCCGCCCAGCCGGGCAACCTCAGGGCACAGGACATCGACCACTGGTTCTGGCACGAGACCGCGGCAGCCAAAGTGTTTCTCGCCATCCAGCAGGTGTGCATAAAAAGCGCTGACAAATCGTTAATGCCGCTGGGGAAAATCAGTCTGGTGCCGCGAGCTGTGCAACATACCGTAGCAGAACAACACCGAAAAACATGAGAGCCTTGTGTAGCCCTCAAGTAGCCCTCAACATTGACGCCCGGAGTGATTTGGCATTTGCCTCCTGAATAGCTGGCGAAGCCCCCGAAAAAATAGGGCTTCGCCAATTTTCAGTCTGCTGCGTCCTACGGCAGCTTCACTGCCTGAACGTCGGCCCTCACCCCAAAGCCGAGTGACAGCGGAAAAGACACGAAGTGACCGCGGGTAGTGACGTTGTCGTCGTGAACCGCCAAGCCAATGCTGTAATAGCCGCCGTCCTTTAGCGCCTTATCGTCGGCATTGCGCAAATTGAGTGGGCGCACCATCACCACGGTCCACATTCCATCCTTCCATTTACCCTCAGCATTGTTATCGGCTGCGGAACCTGCAGCGTCGGCACGGCTCACCATGTATTTGGGAACCATGTCACCAGCTTTCCAGGGCGCTTTGGGATCAAATGGCACGGCATTTACTTCCCGGATCAGGAAGTGGCTGCCTTTTCGTAACTGATCCGCGGTGATTGCCCGGTAGCCCACCTTCTTTTCGTCCCACATGTACTTGGGCGCGTGGGTCTTCGAGTCTTTGTTGCCGGCGAACATGTTCTTGCCGGCATCGGAGTTGCGGTATTCAAGCACGTAGCCGTCGTCGGCCATGCCCACCGGGTTTGAACGGTGTGCGCGCCACTGCATCGTGTCGAGGAACGCGCCGGCGGCCTTGAGCTTGGCAATCTCACCGACCGACTTGCCGGTGCGCCAGTCCATCGGGTCCGTACGCGTATCGGGTAAGTACTTGCGCAAATCATTCTTGCCGATGGCCTTCAGCAACGGGTTGGCTTGCGCGTCGGCCTTGGAGGCGACTTTGGGCATATCGCGCTCGCCAGTATGGCAGGTCAGCCAGCAGCCCTGCTTGGAAAAGCCAGCGACCTTGCCGTCATCGAAGAACATCGTCATCCGGTCCTCGTAGATACCCGGCTGCTTGCCTTCCTGCACGTCCTTGTCGAGCTTGGGCCCGCCGTAGTCCTTCCATTCCTTGCCGTCAAAGCGCAGATAGGGGTGCGCGTCGCCGGGGAACGGATTGCGCGTCTTCCACTGAAAGCGGAAGAATGCGTTCTTGTCATCGTAGGCCGCCTGCATTTTCAGCAACACCCAACCATTCTTACCGGCCATGGGCGTCGGCTCGAGTGGGCCGCCCTTCACAAGCTTTTCACCGAGCATCTTTTCTTCGTCTTCGTGGCACTTCACGCAGGTCGAGCCACGCTTGGTCGCGTCCGCGCCCTTGTCGCCCTTATGATCGTTGCGCAGCCATTGATAGGAAGACTGGCCCGGATAAAACAGGGTGACATCCTTAACGGGAACTTTCGACCAATCGATGGTCGCGGGATTTGCGGCGAAGGCCTGGGCTATCGAAAACGCAGCCACAGCCAGCGCTAAAATTGTCTTTTTCATAATCCGCTCCTTATGGGCTAACAATACCCAAATAAAGGATACGGGGAGTCTGTATTGCAACTATTGATCTATGTCATCAAAACCTGTGATGCGCTACTGAAGTCAGGCAGCCACCAATTCCTTTCAAACGACCATAAAACATCTCGGGAAAAATATTCATCATCATGACGCACTCATTGAACAGATCAGTCGGTTGCCGCGAGCTGTGCAGCATAAAATGCCTAGAACCTGATTAAATTCACTGGTACCATCGAGATCATAGGAGTCAGCGTCTGCACATCGCGCGGGCGCGCGGAATACCTGCATAGCCCATCATGCGGCTATGCCTGGCCCCATGCCCGACATTTTTTCGCCGGACCGGCGCACTGACGGTATCATCAGCGCTCTCCGGCACACTCATTCGACGCACTTATTCGACGCACTTATTCCAAATACTCATGTCCAACGTCAGCTACGAAAACGCCGCCACAGCGGCCTTGTCCTCATCCGCTCCACGCATCCTGCAATCCATGCTCGCTCTCGACGACTTCGAGGCGGCAGCTCGTCGCTGCATCCCGCGCCCGATCTACGGTTACATCAACGGCGGCGTTGAAACCAACGCCTCCCTGCGCGACAATCGCGCGGTGTGGGATGAACTGCAGTTCATCCCGAAATCACTGGTCGACACCAGCGCACGGTCACTGAAAACCACATTGTTCGGCAACACTTACGACCTGCCCTTCGGCATCCCGCCGATGGGCGGCACCGGGATGGCCTGCCCCGACGGCGACGTCGCACTCGCCCGCGCCGCTGCCCGCGCCAACATTCCGATGGTGGTCAGTGGCGCTGCGCTGACGCCGCTGGAACGCATCAAGCAGGAAGGCAAAACCGCCTGGTTCCAGGCCTATCTGCCCGGCGAGGATGACGTGATCAAACAACTCGTCGATCGCGTTGAGCGCGCCGGCTACGACACGCTGGTGCTCACCGTCGACGTCTCCGTGCTCGCCAATCGCGAGAACAACGTACGCACCGGTTTCAGCACCCCGCTGCGGCCTTCGCTGCGACTCGCCTGGGACATGGGCATCCGGCCACGCTGGGGGCTCAGCATGTTGCGCCACACGCTCACCCACGGCATGCCGCATTTCGAGAACATGGGTCCGCGCGTGCCGATGATTTCCGCGCTCAACCGTCAGGCCGGACGCCGCGACCGCCTGTCCTGGCCGCATGTCGAACTCATCCGTAAATTGTGGAAAGGCCGCTTCGTCGTCAAAGGCATCCTCGACCCGCAGGATGCTGCGCGCGCGCGCGACGCCGGCGTCGACGGCATCGTCGTATCGAACCACGGCGGGCGTCAGCTCGATGGCGCTGTGAGTCCGTTGCGGGTATTACCTGCCGTCAAGGCCAGCGCCGGCAATATGGCAGTGATGATGGACAGCGGCGTACGCCGCGGCACCGATGTACTGAAAGCGCTCGCCCTGGGTGCAGACTTTGTTTTTGTCGGTCGCCCGATGCTCTACGCGGCGGCCGTCGCTGGCGAGCACGGCGTACAGCACGCGATCAACCTGCTGCGCAGCGAACTGATCACCGATATGGCACTGGTGGGCATCAACACGCTCGCCGAGATGCGGCGTGAGCTGCTGCTCGACGCACGAAATTATTCGTGGCAGCCGGGTGCCGGCGTCACCCTGGCCCAGCCATAGCGTCGGCGGCCTCTGCGCCAGCGACCGCACAAAATATGTAAGTTGTTGATTTTTATTGATATTTTATACTGCCTCCGAGGCCCGCAGCGCCGCAACCTCCGCTGCGCTGTAGCCCAGCCCGGCAAGTATCGCGTCGGTATGCGCGCCCACTGCGGGCACAGGGTCCATGCGCGGCTCGACGCCGGTAAAGGATGCAGCCGGCAGCAGCGCGGGTATGGCACCCGCGGGGGTCTGCACTTCGCGCCAGCGGTCACGCGCCTTGAGTTGCGGATGGTTCCACACTTCGTCGGGCGCATTGAGCCGCGCGTTGGCGATATCCGCCGCGTCCAGTTTCGCGACACCCTCTTCGGCGGTCCATGCTGAGAATGCGCCCTCGATCAGGGCCATCATTTCGGCTCGCGCCGCGTTGCGCTTGGTGTTGTTGTCATAGCGCGGGTCTGTCGCCAGTCGCGGCTGATCCAGCACCTTCGCGCAAAAATTTGCCCATTCACGTTCGTTCTGAATGCCGAACATCACGTCGCCATCCTTTGCACGAAACCGTCCGTAGGGCACGATGGTCGCGTGGTCCGGACCGCTGCGCCGCGGCGCCTTGCCCGAGTAATGCGTGTAATACAGCGGATGCCCCATCCATTCCGTCATGGTCTCGAACATGGTGAGGTCGATGCGCGTGCCCTCGCCCGTGCGCTCACGGTTGTAGAGCGCAGCTAATATGGCAGCGTAGGCATGCAGGCCGGTGCCGATGTCGGTAATGGAAATGCCGACCTTGGCTGGAGACTCCGGCGTGCCGGTTACGGACAGCACGCCCGCCTCGCTCTGCACCAGCAAATCGTAGGCTTTCTTTTTGGCATACGGTCCGCTGTCGCCGTAGCCCGAGATGTCGCAGACGATCAGCCGCGGATGTTTC
>JBBKXO010000080.1:0-4212 GCA_037969525.1 Burkholderiales bacterium
CTCTTCGGAATAAGGCAGCGAAACCGGCTGCGCTTACTGTGCGGACCAGCCGCCGTCCACAGATACCAGGGTCCCGGTAATCGAGGCGGCATCGTCGCCCGCCAGGAAACAGGCAAGCGCCGCAACCTGCTCCACAGTGACGAATTCCTTGGTCGGCTGCGCGGCCAGCAGCACGTCGCGGATCACCTGCTCTTCGGTAATGCCGCGCGCTTTGGCCGTATCCGGAATCTGCTTTTCCACCAGCGGTGTGCGCACATAACCGGGACAGATCGCGTTGACCGTAATGCCGAAGGTCGCCGTCTCCAGCGCCACCGTCTTGGTGAGTCCGGCAACGCCGTGCTTGGCGGCAACGTAGGCCGACTTGAACGGTGACGCGACCAGCGCATGCGCCGAGGCGATGTTGATGATGCGGCCCCACTTGCGTTGCTTCATGCCGGGCACGGCGCGGCGTATGGTGTGGAACAGCGCCACCAGGTTGATGGCGATGATGGCTTCCCATTTCTCCGGCGGAAAATCCTCGATCGGCGACACGAACTGGATGCCGGCATTGTTGACGAGGATGTCCACCCCGCCGAATGACTCGACGGCACCCGCCATCATCGCGTCTATCTCGGCGGGCTTGCTCATGTCGGCACCGTCGTAACGCACGCTGACGCCATGATCGCGCGCAATGCGGGCGCGCAGTTTTTCAATGTCGGCGGCATCGCCGAATCCGTTCAGCGTCAGGTTGACGCCGCGCGTCGCCAGCGCCTCGGCTATGCCCAGACCGATGCCGCTGGTGGATCCGGTGACTACTGCACTTTTGCCTTTAAGCATGATTTCTCCAATGGCGTGAACACTGACACTATGCTCATGATGATGCAAATGCAGGGCCAGCAGCACCGGCGCCCGATCAGCGGCGGCGTTCGTCGCGGATCATCGACAGACTGCTGGCCACAATCACCGCCCCGCCCACCCACAGCCACGGTCCCGGCAACTCGCCCCACACCACGAATCCGAGCAACGCCGCCCAGAACAGGGCCGTATAGCGTACCGGCGCGACCACAGAAGCCTCGCCCAACCGCAGCGCTTCGATGATGAAAAAATGCGCGGCGCCGTTGAATATTCCCGCTGCAACAAACCAGAACGCCGCCGTCCCGCTGACCGGAAGCCAGCCAAACGGTGCGGTCATGAAGCCGCCCGCCATCAGAATGATATTGGACCAGAACAGGATGGCGATCGAGGTTTCCGTACGGGCCAGCTGCCGCGTGATCACATCGCGGCCGGCGTTCACAATTGCGCCGGCCAGCGGCAGCAGCAATGCCCACTGAAACGAATCCGAACCGGGACGCAGGATGATCAGCACGCCCATGAATCCGCCGAGCACCGCGATCCAGCGGTGCACACCGATACGTTCACCCAGCACCGGCGCCGACAGCGCCACCATGAATATCGGACTGGCGAAGAGCATGGTGATGACCGTCGCCAGCGGCAGCCGGCCGAGACTCTGCACGATGAATATGGAACCGACGATAAACATCAAGCCACGCAGCAACTGTCCGCGCACATTCACCACCCGCAGCGCTGACCAGTGGCTGGCGAACAGGATGTAGGGGATCATCACCAGCAGCGTGGACGCCTGCCGCAACCCGATCACCTGTCCCACGGGAAAAGACGTTGCCAGATATTTGGTCGCCGCATCGTTGGCGGTGAGCAGTCCCACACCGATCGCCATCAGCAGCACACCTTTGAATGCAGGGGTCATGCTATGGCCTGGCCCTTGCGTGTGCTCTGCCCCAGCATGACAGCCGACACCGCAAGCAGTGTCCCCGCGAGCAACAAGCCACTGGAGAATCCAAAACCGGCGTCGAACAACAGGCTGGCGATGATCGGTCCGAGGATCTGTCCGAAGGCGAACGACGCCGTCATCATCGCCGTCAGGTGCACGACGTGGGCGCCGGAGACGGCACGGGCTTCCTGGATGCTCAGCATGGTGACCACCATGAAAGTGCCGCCCACGCACAACGCCGCCACCATGATCGCAGAGATGCCGCTCCAGAACACGGGGATCACCACACCGAAAGCCATCACCAGATGGCACACCATCCACACACGACGCGGTGCAAATCCGCGCAGCAGCGCCGCCGCGAAAATCGTCGAGACCATCGCCGCTGCACCGAACAGCGGCCACGCCCAGCCGAAGATGGCAGGATCACTGATGATCTGGCGCGCCATGGCCGGCAGGAATGTGGCGGGAATGATGTAGCCAAAACCGGCAACGCCGAAACAGAACACCAGCAGCACGGCGTCGCGGTTCCACGGCACACGGCCCGCCGCTGCCCGCGGCGCCGCACGATGTGCGGTGCCATGCCCGCTGCGGTAGGTTCGCCATACGGTTGCCGTTACCACCAGCGCCAGTACGCCAAGCACCATCCACACCTGACTGGAGCGCACCGGCACCTGCATCAACAAGGCACAGACCACGCCCACCACCATGGTGCCTGCACCCACGCCGGCAAAAATCAGGCTGTTCAGTACCGGCCTGGCCAGCGTCGCCAATCGATCCAGACACCAGGAAAATGCAAATATTGCAATCCACGCATTGGCAATACCGGCCACCAGCCGCAGTACTAGCCACGTCGGATAGTGCACGATGAATCCCATCGCCAATGTGGCGAACGCGATGATCAGCATGCTGCCCAGCACCGCCGTTTCGTCGCGCACATGCAAACGCGTTGCCAGCAGCGAGCCCACGAAATAACCGAGATAATTCGCGGAAGCGAGATAACCGCCGGCGACGACGCTCAGTCCGGCATCGTCCTGCATCAGCGGCAGTATTGGCGTGAAGGAAAAGCGACCGATGCCCATGGCCACAGCCAGCGCGGCCATGCCGGCAAGTGCGATGCGTAGACCCGGGATCGGTAACATGGACCCCGGAATATAACCGATCCTGAATAACGTCAATTAATTCAATAAAAACAATTGGTTATGACTGCGCACTAGGGTAAAATGCAATTCGCGCCGCCAGCGTTCAGGCGGACCGGCAATTCAAGGAAACACGACGTGGCACTGAACCCAGACAGCATAGCAACCGGGCGCTACCGGCATTACAAAGGCAACGAATACGAAGTGATCGGCATGGCCCGTCATTCGGAAACACGCGAGCTGATGGTGGTCTACCGTCCGCTCTATGACGCAAGCGGCATGTGGGTGCGTCCCGCCGCGATGTTTGCCGAAAACGTCGTCATCGACGGCATCACCCTGCCGCGTTTCGCGCGCCTGCAAACGGGCGATTAACGCCATGTCCATCAACTGGTTTCCCGGCCACATGGCCGTCGCCGTCGACAAGATCAAAAAGGCGATGAAGGATCACGACCTGGTGATTGAAGTGCTGGACGCGCGCTGCCCGATGGCAAGCGGCAACCCGCTGATTGAATCATTGCGCAACCACCGCCAGCGTCCCTGCCTCAAGGTGCTCAACAAGGTGGACCTCGCCGATGCGGATGTCACGCAGGCATGGCTCGCGTTTTTCAATGCGCAGCCCAACGTCAAGGCGATTGCGCTGTCGTGCAAGAAACCCGGTGAAGCCGCCAAAGTGATCGTGGCCGCCAAAAAACTGGCACCGCACCGCAATGACAATTTCAAGCCGCTGCGCGCGCTGATCATGGGCGTGCCCAACGTCGGCAAATCAACATTGATCAACGCGCTGCTCAAGCAACGCAAGGCCAAGGTCGGCGATGAACCGGCGGTGACCAAGGCGCTGGCGCGCTACGATTTGACATCCACCGTGAGCATCACCGACACCCCGGGCCTGATGTGGCCCAAGATCGAACACCCGGACGACGGCCGGATGCTGGCCGCCAGCCATATCATCGGCACCAAGGCCTATATCGAAACCGAAGTGGCGATCCATCTGGCAGAAATTCTGCTGGCGCGCTATCCGCAGACGCTGGCCGCGCGCTATGGCGTAGCGACCGATGACAAAACCATTGACGGCGTCAGCGTGATCGAAGCGGCTGCCGCCAAGCGCGGCTACCGACTCAAGGGTGGAGGTTTCGATTTCGACAAGGCGGCGATCACGCTGCTGACCGATTATCGCGGCGGTGCGTTTGGCCGCGTGAGTCTGGAAACGCCGGCGTCACGCGCAGCAAGACCGGCATCCGTCGCGAACAAGGATCCCGTTGAGGATGAAGGCAGCCCAGCCTAGGTGACTCAGGGTTCCGGTGCGCCTGA
>JBBKXO010000081.1:0-4875 GCA_037969525.1 Burkholderiales bacterium
GTCCCATATCGGAAAGACGCGCTCCGGTGCCATACCGAAAGCATGGGCGGCTTCGGCGCTTGCAGTCACGGCGGCGAAATGTGCGCCGTAATCCGCGGCAGCGAAACCTGCCTTGAGCCAAGCGCGCGCGGCCCGGGCATTGAGTCCGGTTTCCTGCGTGGCGAAACTTTTCGATTGCACGATGAACAGCGTGGATTCTGCGTTCAGCCCAGCCAGCAGACGCGCCAATGCATCGCCCGGCGCGGCGATGAAATGCACTCTGGGCGTTACTGCGTCCGGGGCACAGGCTGCTGTGGCCAGTGCCGGGCCCAGCGCCGAGCCGCCGATACCCAGGCTGACTACATCAGTAATGATCTGGCCGCTCGCGCCGCGTACTTCGCCCGCGCGCAGCGCGGTCGCCAGTGCCCGCATGGCGGCGAGCGTCCTGCGCACTTCTCGCGGCGCGGCATCGCCCGCACGCAGAGCCGTGTGCCAGGCGGCGCGTTTTTCGGTGCTGTTGACGCGCTTGCCGGCAAGCAGTTCTGCCGCACGTGCCGGCACGTCGCGTTCCTGGAGCAGCATCAACAACAGCTCCAGCGTTTCAGGAACGATCCAGTTTTTCGAGTAATCCAGCAGCAGCCCGCAGGATTCCAGGGAATAGCGCTGGAAGCGTCCGGGGTCAGCAGCGAACAGGTCGCGCAGGTGGCGCTCATGCCAGGTGCGATGGTGCGCCGCCAGCGCGCGCCATGCCGGTGTGCGTGTCAGTGACGCCATGCTTTTCTTTTTGGACTTGTCAGGCATGTTGGCATTTTACCTTGCCGTTGCGCCATAGGAGCCGTTTACAATACCTGCAACACACCGGAGGATCATGCATGCTGGGCGCACTAACCGTACTGCTGGTGTTTCAGTTGATCGGCGAAGTCATCGTGCAGTTCACGCGGCTGCCGGTGCCCGGCCCGGTCATAGGACTGCTGCTGCTGTTCCTGGCACTGTGCATCCGCGGCAATCTGGCGGCACCGCTGCGCGACACCGCCAACGGCATCCTGCAGCACCTGTCACTGCTGTTCGTGCCTGCCGGGGTCGGTGTGATGGTGCATTTCGCGCGGGTTTCGGGCGAATGGCTGCCCATATTGACCGCAGTGCTGGTCAGCACCGCGCTGGCAATAGCCGTGACTGCGCTGGTGATGCGGGCATTGATGCGCGGCCGCAGCGATGAGGATGGTGCGGTGGACCGGAACACCGACGGCAAGGGTGTAAACCCATGACCCCGCATATTGCTGATGTCTGGGTGTACCTGTCGACCAGCCCGCTGCTGGGGCTCACGTTGACGCTGGTGGCGTACCAGGCAGCCTACTGGATTTACCAGCGCGCGGCATTCAACCCGCTGCTCAATCCGGTGCTGCTGGCGATCGCCATGCTGGTCACCGCGCTTTATGCGACTGGCACTCCCTACGCCACATATTTTGACGGCGCCCAGTTCGTGCATTTCCTGCTCGGGCCTGCCACCGTGGCACTGGCGGTGCCGCTGTACCTGCAGTTCGACCGCCTGAAAAAACTGGCACTGCCGCTGGCAGTTGCACTGCTGGCGGGTTCGATGACGGCCATACTCTCCGTGGTGGGCATCGCCTGGCTGCTTGGCGCTGCGGACACGACATTGCTGTCGGTGGCGCCAAAATCGGTGACTGCGCCGATTGCGATGGGCATCGCTGAAAAAATCGGCGGCATTCCGTCGCTGACCGCAGTGCTGGTGATCATGACCGGTGTCAGCGGTGCAATGATGGCCAAGTATGTGCTGGATGCGCTGGGCATCACCGATCACGGCGTGCGCGGATTTGCGGTCGGCGTGGCCGCCCACGGCATCGGCACAGCGCGCGCCTTCCAGGTCAGCGAGCAGGCGGGCGCCTTCGCCGGGCTCGGCATGGGACTTAACGGCCTGATGACGGCAATCCTGATGCCGCTGATGCTGGCGCTGTGGAGAGTAATTTGATGTCAATGAGCTGATGGAGATGAGCTGATGAGGATGAACTGATGCAGGACGCCATCAATGCGCTGACGCGCGCCGCGCGCAATCTATTTGACCCGCGCATCATTGCCATCGTATTCCTGCCGATGATCGGCAGTATCGTGCTGTGGACCATATTCGGGTGGATGTACTGGGACTCCTGGACCAGCGGCATAGCCGGTGCGATGAGTTCGACCACCGTGGCCGGCTGGCTGCAGGGCTGGAGTGCTACCTGGGTCATTGACTACACGGCGATGCTGGTCGTATTCATCGCCATCATGCCCGCGATCTTCGTCACCGCGCTGGTGATCACCGAAATCATCGCGATGCCGATCATCGTCAAATTTGTCGGCGAGCGTTATCACCCGGAACTGCAGCGCAAGTCCGGTGGCACCATTATCGGCAGCATCATCAACGCGGCGATCGGCATCAGCATTTTCGCCGTGCTGTGGATATTCACGCTGCCGCTGTGGCTGACCGGCGTGGGCGCAGTACTCGCGCCGGTGCTGACCTCGGCTTATCTGAACCAGCGCATGTTCCGTTATGACGCGCTTTCCGATCATGCCAGTCCAGACGAATTCGCATACATCGCGCGCACCTCGCGTGGCGACCTGTTCCTGCTGGGCATACTGCTGTCATTGCTGCTTTATGTGCCGCTGGTGAATCTGCTGGTGCCGGTGTTGTCTGGATTGGCATTTACGCATTTCTGTCTGGGGCGGCTGAAGCGCAAGCGCGGCTGAATAACTGATGTTGCACCCGGCTGATCGCTGGGATTACTCCGTACTTGCTATGCCTGTGTTCTGGTTATGAATACATGGCAGTCGTTGCAGCGTAGACTGCAGTGAGCGCGCAAATGTGAACGAGAAATTGCGCCGTGTTCCACCAGGAGGGAATCGATATGACCCTATGCCCCATCGCATTGGCTGTAGGTTGCAGGAAATGCTTTGCGTTTCCGGCCTGTCCCCTGAAAGGGGTGATCGGCGACTTCAAGGATACCGGACAGGCTGAGAAACCGCCGGCGGATCAGGCAAAACCCGACGACAAATGACAGTCGCTGCACACGGGCGCAGCGGCCATGACCGGTTTAAACGCCTAGCGCAGTGGCTTGAGCAGGCTCGTAACCCAGTCGAGCTTGGCACGAAACTGCGCTTCGTCGGGGGTCCGTTTCTGCATGACCGGGTGAGGTAGTTCGAAAAACGAACCCTCGGCTTTTACCGCTTGTGCTGCGCCGGTTTCCAGGAAGCAGTAGCCTTTGCCGTCGAACGCTGCGTCCGGTGTGTGGCCCAGTATGGTTGCGGCGATATGGTCGGCGACGGTTTTTCCATGCCCCTCCGCGAACACACCCGCCTTCGGCAGGGACAAACCCATGTCGGGCTTGAAGCGTCCGGGCAGCGGAACTGCAGTGACGTCGCCGATCGCATAAACCTCAGGTTTATCGGCCGGTTGTTTCACCTGCAGGGTCTGCGGATTGACCGGAATCCAGCCCGAGGCATTGGTGAGTTTTGCGTCGCGCACCACCTGCGGTGCTTCGTGGGGCGGTACTGCGATCAGCAGGTCGTATCGGGCCTCGCTGCCATCCTCGAACAGAATGCGCTTTCCGGCCCCGTCCACCCGCGACGTGGTTTTTTGCGGGAAGTATGCGATTTCGCGCTGGGCCAGTTCCCCCTTGATGAACTGTCCCATGGCCGGACCTGCCGTGGCCATGGGCGCGCCTTCCACCGTATGAATTGCCAGCCGCACCTTGTCCGAAAGTCCGCGGCGCTTGAACGAGTGGTGCAGCAGCATGGCAGCTTCATAGGGTGCTGGCGGGCACTTGAAAGGCGCCCTGGGGATCAGGATCGCGATATCACCCCCGGAAAATTTCTCCAGTTCGACCTTCAGGCGCTGTGCGCCTTCAACCGTATAGAAGGTGTGCGCTGCCTCGGCCAGCCCGGGTACCTTTGCCGGGTTGAGGTCCGCGCCCAGCGCAACGACCAGATAGTCCCAGTGCAGTGATTCACCGGCCAGGGCCACAGTGCGCTCAGTCAGATCGATGCTCAGAACTTTCGATTCGACAAATCGCACTCCGGACTCGAGCAGCAATGCCCGAGATTGCGAGATCTGTTCGTAAGTGCGCTCGCCGAGCATGATCCAGGTCTTGCCGGCGCCGACGTAGAAACTGGGGGATGCATCGGCAACCACAATGGCGTGTTCGGCCGGGAGCTGGCGGCGCAAGGCGTTCGCGGCTGCGATGCCGCCGAAACCGCCACCAAGTATTACTGTAGTTGTAGAGCTCATGAGTTTCCTTGAGTGCTGTAGGTTTTACTGTCTCGACTAACAAGCACGTTACGCTGGGTCGGATGTAGAGGCAAATCTGGTTGACGCATGCCAGATTGCTAATAACTTTAAAACAATCGAATACTGTTTTCCGTCAATAATCTTAACGTCCGGTGTAGTCGACTTTGCAGGAGGGCTTAGCCGCCGCTCAGCGCCTGCACGATCACCACTTCGTCATCGGGCTTAAGCGGGTGCGCCAGATCGCGCACCTGATCACCGCCGATGAAGATGCGGATGTGGCGGCGGATGTGTTGCTGTTCATCGATCATGCGAAATCGGATGCCCGGATCCTGCCGGTCGAGGTCGGCGAGCACAGCGGCGAGTGTGGCGCCGCGGGCCTCAGCCTCACTGCTTTCGGTATACGAACGCAGCGCGCTGGGAATCAGTATTTTCATCGCCGACCGACTCAGCGCTCAGCAGCTTCCACCGCATAAATTTCCGGCAGATGTTGCGCAATGCAAATCCACTTACGTCCTTCATCGCGGCTCATCCATAACTCGCCGCTGGTGGTGCCGAAATAGATGCCCACCGGATCACGCGTATCCGCCGTCATTGCCTGGCGCTTGACTGTCCACCAT